>CAKTED010000032.1 GCA_934546725.1 uncultured Oscillospiraceae bacterium
GAAAGCGTGGGCTGGCTTATCCTGAGGTCGCTTATAAGCACGCAGGCGCACTGCTCGCCATGACTGAGAAGCTCCAGCACGCGAATGCGGTTTTCGTCCGAAAGCGCCCTGAATACTCGCATATATTCATTGTCCAATGGTCAGACACTCCTTTCCGGATGATTTCATTTCCAAATATATCATTCAAATAGAAAAATTTCAATACGAAAATTGAACAATCAAAGTATTGCTTTCATTTTACATAGGACTGTGCTATCATGATAAATATCAAATCCCGAGCGATAAGGAAGGAACGATTGCTTTGACTTATCCAAGCTTACTGTATACAAAAGCGCCGTCGAGAACTCATGTGGCGCGGGAGGTCTTTACGGATCTCAAGCTTGACGCGCTGCTCAGCGAGGAAGCGATATCCGCCATGACGACGGCCTGCCCGCCGGAGGATATCCCCGTAAGGCAGGAGCTTTTCAGCATACTTGAGGAAAACCGCGAGCTGCGCGCCTGCCTGAAGCTACTTGCCAGGAACATTGAAGCGGTGCATGGGCTGGACGCCGCCTATCGCGCGGCAAAGTGTGATAACGAAAGATACTACCTGTATTTTAACCTCCTCAATGCCGAGATGCGCTTCTTCCGGGGTGCGGCCAGGCTTGACGGAAAGGGCTTCTTCCTTAAGCGTTTTGCGGACTTCTTTGCCGCCGAGTTCGATTCGGATATCTGCCGCCGCCTTGAGGAGACCACGAGCCTGAACTTTCCCCGCAGCGATATGGTGAGAATAAACAGCCTGCTCATTCGGGGAGATAACATGCGCATGCGCACCGAGGATGAGACCACCATCGCGGCGCGGCTCATGAAGTGCGCGCGCGAGCTTGGCATTCCGGAGGTGCGCGAAACGCGGGATATATCAATAAAGCTCAAGCCCAGGCTTATAAACGGCCTTGCTTCGCTGTACCCGGATATTTTCCGGCTTTTCAGGGAGTTTTACGACGAGTATTCGTCTTTTTATGACAGCAGCATACTGCAATACCGCTCGGAGCTGAATTTTTATCTTGAGGTGAGCGGGATAATAGAGCGCGTAAGGGCGGAGGGAATGCCCGTTTGCCTGCCAAAGGTGGCTTCGGAGAAGAAATTTGAAATAAAAGGCGCGCGCGACATATCTCTGCTGTCAAAGGACGTGAAGAACATAGTTCCGAACGACGTGAGCTTTACGGTGGAGGAGCCGTTCTGGTACCTTACCGGCGCTAACGGCGGAGGAAAGACGACGTATCTGCGCTCTGTAGGAATTACGGCGATCATGTTTCTCTGCGGCTGTCCGCTTATCTGCGACAGCGCCGAGCTGTATCCCGTCAGCGGAGTGTATACCCATTTCCCACGTGACGAGCGCTTTGACGGCGACGGACGCTTTGCCGACGAGCAGAGCCGCATAAGGGAAATACTTTCAAACGATGTGAGCAACTCGCTCGTGCTTCTGAACGAGACATATTCCACCACTAACGAAGAGGTCGCGCTTGAGCTTACACAGAAGCTTGCGGAGCTTCTTTTCGACAGGGGCTGCTTTGGAATTTACATCACGCACCAGCACGGCGTGGGAAACTCCAGAATCCCTTTTCTCAGCGTGATAGTTGACGAGACCGACGAAAACAGAAGAACGTACAAAATAGAGCGAAGGCGCGGCGCGTCTGAATCCTTTGCGGAGGATATCCTCAAAAAGTACGGGCTTGACGCCGAAGCGCTGAAAAAGCGCTTCGGTCTGTGAAGGGAGGCGCGGCAAAATGAAATTCAGCCTGCTCTACAAAAATTATGACGATAATCTCGTTCAGGAAAAAAGCGCGCTCGACGAGGCCATGAGCGACACCATATATGACCTGTCCATAGATAAGGCGGCGTGGGAATTTGCGCGCAGCAGCGACAGCTTCAATTATTTCATGGAGGTAATAAAGCGCCCGCTGAAGAATATTGAGGATATAGTCTACCGTCAGAACGTGCTTATGGACTTCATGGCCATGCCAAAGCTGCTTGAAGAGCTGCGCCTTATTTTCAAAAGCTATGATACTCTTCAGTCAGACTGGCACGAGATGCGCTCAAGCGTATATGTATACGGCGTGCCGAATACCGCGCGCGGAATTCTGGACTGCACCTATGAATCGCTCAAAATAACCGCCGGGTTTGCGAAAAATACCGTCTCATATTTCCGTTCTATTCATGACACGATAGAAAAATACCAGGTGAAGTCCGAGGGGCTTCTCGGCATAAAGCGCTTCTGCGCCGAAATGACGGAAAACGAGTCGCTTGACGAAATATCGCGCATTGCCGGATGCTTTACGCGGGAAAACGTGGATGCGTACGAATTTCGCGTGAGAATAGAGACTGACGATACGCTTACGATAAAGTCATCAAGCCTTACGGAGGCAAGCGAGCTTGAGGATAAAAGCCTTGGGAAATCGTTCAAAAGGCTCTTCGGCAATATCGGAAAGGGACCGAAGGAGGCAGACAGCTCTCCCGAGGTGGATATGGGCGAATATCACGTTGAGGACGCGCAGAACATCCTTAACGAGGCCATATATGAGCTGTATACCGCGCTGAGCAGCATAACCGGCAGTATATATGAATTTTTCCGCGGTCTTTCGGGGGAACTGTCCTTTTACGATACCGGCCTGAGATATTGCCGCTATATTTCGGAGGCAAAAATGCCCCTGTGCCTGCCCAAAATCCTGCCGATGGAAAGCGACGAATTCAAGGCCAACGACATTTATGACATGCAGCTCATTGCCGAGGGCCTTTCCGCAGACCAGATACGCCGCAATCCCGTAAGATTCGGCAGAGAATACGACGGACTTCTTATTCGCGGCAGCAACAGCGGAGGCAAGACCTGCTATCTGCGCGCCATAGCCGTGGCACAGATATTTGCGCAGGCGGGGCTGCCTGTCTGCGCGTCGGCTGCGAGCATAAGCATTAAAAGTGCTGTTTTTGCGCAGTTTTCATCCGCCGAGAAGGAGTTCAGCGTGGGGGACATCGCGGGCCGCTTCGAGGGCGAGGTTCAGGATATGGCTGAAATACTTGATAATATGGTTCCCTATTCACTCGTTCTGCTCAATGAGACCTTTCAGACAACGGCATACTCAGAGGGCACGGCAGGCATTAAAAGCATTCTTGACGTTTTGCCCGCGTTAAAAAGCAAGTTCATTTTTGTTACGCACCTTGTGCAGATATTCGGCGAAATGGATCCGGCACGGGTGAAAATGCTTGAGCTTTGCTCCACAGGCGAGGATGCCCACAAAATCAGAAGCTATGAGGCGTGAGGCGGCACAATGAAAGACACAGGCAAGAGGGAGACAATAAGGAAGTACGCGTCCGCCGAGGGCGATGAGCTGCTTTTGGCAAGGATTCTTGATAAATATTCCGCCTGCCAGGGCAGAAATTATATTCAAAGCAGCAGATTTCTCTCTTTGCATGAACGGCTGACAGCCGAGCGGGCAATAGCGGGCGAGAAGCTTGAGCCTTTTGTGTTCTGGGGCGGCTATGAGGGCGCGGAGCGCAGAGTGCTCACATTCTATCCGGACTATATGGATGTGGAAAGCGCAAGGAATGAATGCGGGATAAGCGTTATTCGAGCGCACTACAGAGCGGGAGCCGTGGATCATCGCGATATGCTTGGAAGCCTCATGAATATCGGGATCACGCGGGAATGTACAGGAGACCTGCTGATACATGACGAATTCTGCGATATCATATGCCTTGATGAAAGCGCGGAGTTTATCATGAATAACCTTGACCGCGCCGGGCGTGAGGCTCTGCACCTGGAAAGGCTCCATACGCCGCCCGCCACGGCGGAGGAGAAGGCAAAGATTATTAAGGATACCGTGGCATCGGAGCGTCTTGACGCAATAGTATCCTCAGGCTGCTCGATAAGCCGCGGCAATGCGGCAAACCTGATATCAGCCGGGCGGGTAAAGCTGAATGATATGGAATGCACGCGGCAGGACAGGCTCGTGACCGAAGGCGACGTCATTTCCGTTCGTGGCTACGGGAAAATGATCCTCCAGACGATTGGAGGACTCAGCCGCAAGGGAAGACGGATAATAGAAATAAAAAAATTTTTGTAAGCAACTCCGGCTTGCAAAAAAAGTTGATTAAATGTATAATAACACTGTAAGGGAAGCGCTTACAGCTTGACGATAGCCCGAAAAGAATATAAGCTTGCGTATGATGCGCTGCGCGGCATCGTTAATTATTAAGGAGGGACTTAATATGGCACATAAGGTTATAACTATCAGCAGAGAATTTGGTACCGGAGCAAGAACGATAGGCCAGAAGCTGGCGGCAGAGCTGGGCTTTGCGTATTACGACAGAGCGATTATTCAGATGGCTGCCGAAAAAAGCGGACTGAGTCCCGATTTTATTGAAAAAAATGAGGAGAAGGCAAACAACAACTTCCTGTTTAATATTGCCACCTCCGCATACATAGCCTCGGGAATAAACCTTCAGTATACCGTGCCGGTAAACGACAGAGCATTTATCGCGCAGTCCGACGTTATCCGCGAGGTGTCGGAAAAGAGCGATTGCGTAATCGTCGGCCGATGTGCAAATTATGTTCTCAACGATCATCCGAATATCATGCGCGTTTTTGTCCGCGCGGAAAAAGAGGACAGAATTGCCCGCTGCATCAATGAATATGGCTATGATCCCAAAACCGCCGAGGCTGAGCTCAGCAAGATCGATAAGGGCAGAGCGAATTACTATAAATATTATACGGGGTCCAGCTGGAAGAGCATGGATAATTACGATTTCTGCATCAATACCTCAAAGACTGATATTGATCTTGCCGTAAAGGCTTTGGCGGACTTCGCAAAGATCACCTTTGAGCACAAATAAAAATCGAATATATGTTAACGCCCCGGCGGAATCCTGTAACCAGGATTCCGCCGGGGCGTTATTTTGCCATTCATACAGTTGGAGCTTGCGTGAATAATCGGGACATGCCGGTAATAGACTGTATCGCGGTACAATTAGACCACCTGAAGGAGCGATACGGTTTGAATGAGGATTATCTGCTGTCGAGATATTTGAGCGCGGCCGAGCTGCTGCCGAGACATCTTAAGGAAAAAACGTACAGGCTTGACAAGGAGGATATGCTTGCCGCCGAGGAGCTGAGGCTGAGGACAGTATCGGGACTGTCAGTTCTCTGCGGCGGAAGGGAAATATTTTTAGATACGTTTGGCATACAGCCGAGGGAGCTTGCCGATATCGTATGTGAGGCGGCGGGCTGCTCGCTGCATACAGTTGCAGAAAATATACGCGAGGGCTTTGTGACCGCAGAGAGCGGACACAGAATAGGCATATGCGGCACGGCTGCCGTGAGAGATGATAAAATCGTGGGAATCAGCAGCTATTCTTCGCTTGCCATAAGAATATCGAAGGAGATAAAAACTGCGGCTGAGGGTCTGCCCGAGAAGCTGAATATTGCCGGGCGTCCAGGCTCTGTGCTTGTTATTTCTCCTCCGGGCGGCGGGAAAACAACGCTTTTGAGAGACCTGGTGCGCAGAATTTCGGACGGTGGCGTAAGAGTTTCAATAGCGGATGAGCGGGGAGAGCTTGCTGCGATGAAGGGCGGCTCGCCGCAGTTTGACGTGGGGCGCTGTACAGATGTGATGGACATGGCGCCGCGCTCGGAGGCCGCGCTTTATCTCATTCGGGCGATGAACCCGCAGGTACTGGCCATGGACGAAATAAGCGCCGTGCGGGAGGCTGAGGCCGTGCGCGCGGCATATGGCTGCGGTGCCGCAATACTGGCCACGGCTCACAGCGGGGGCCTGAACGAGCTGTATGAAAAGCCCTGCTACATGGCGCTTATGGACGACGGAATATTTGATTTCGTTATCGAGATAAACGGAAGCGGAGCCGGGCGAAGATATAAAATCACACGGCTGAGGGACGAGCGATGCTGAAGACCCTCGGCGGCGCGCTTGTCATGCTCAGCTGCTCGCTCTTCGGGCTGAGCATGGCTGCGTCGCTCAGGCGCCGGGAAGGTATGCTCAGAAGCCTCTCGGCGCTGCTTGAGGTAATGCGCGGAGAGCTGTGCTCCTCGCTTCGACCGGTATGGGAGGTCGTTTCCGAGCTTGCGGAGCGGCGGGACGCGCCTGCAGCGGCTTTCTTTGCGGACTGCATCGCGCAACACGGAGAAGAGAGCAGCTTCAGGGAGGCGTGGAGTAACGCGGCGTCAAATTGCCGCAGCCTGGGGCTGGACGCCGAAGAATGCGGAGAGCTTGCGGCGCTTGGCAGCGTTATAGGAAGGTATGAGGCCGAAAAGCAGGCCCTGCTGCTGAAAAAAACAATAGAGTATTTCGACGGCAGGGTCGAGCTGGCCGCCGAGACACGAAGAAGGCAGTCAAAAACATGCGCTGCGCTTGGCATAGGCTCCGGCCTTATGCTGACGATACTTATGCTGTGAAAGGATAAAATGCATGGATGTTGATCTGATATTCAAAATAGCGGCTGTGGGCATAATAGTTGCCGTTCTGAATCTGCTACTTTCGCGCTCGGGACGGGATGAACAGGCGCTGATGATAACGCTTGCGGGCCTGGTGTGCGTGCTGGTGATAGTCGTGCGTGAAATAAGCGGACTTTTCGAGCTTATAAAGTCGCTGTTTGGTTTTTAGCCATGGAATTTTTGATAAAAAGCTCGATAATCGGAATAATAGCGTCGGTAATAGGGCTTATTCTGAAAAAGAACGTGCCGGAATTTGCCCTTGTACTGATGCTTTCGTCTGCCGTGGCCATACTTTGCCTGGCGTTTGATATATTCGTTCAGATAAGAAGCTTTGTTTATGAAACGGCGAACAGCGCCGACATAAGCGGTGCGCTGCTGTCCCCGGTTTTGAAATGCGTCGGTATATCGATTACGGCAAAGCTGGCGTCTGACGTATGCCGCGACGCGGGCTATTCTGCCGCGGCCTCGTCCGTGGAGCTTGTCGCCTCGGCGGCAGCGATATATGCGGCTCTTCCGCTAATGCGCGCCGTGCTGAAGATGACGGAGTCGCTGCTATGAGGACTGCTGCAAAAACGGCCGTTATGGCCCTGCTGATCGTCTGCACGGCCCTGCTCGCAGGTCCGGCCGCGCTTGCGGTGGACTGGGACGAATACGGTCTCGGCCTGGGCACGGAGGATGTGGAGCGGGCTGTCCCGAATTCCGCTTCGGAGCTTATGGACGGCGTGGATATCTCCGTCGGCGAAAACTATGCCGGTGCTGCGGAGAGAATATTCAAAAGGGCGATCGGTTCATTGGGGGGAATACTGCGTTCGGCTGCGCGCAGCGCGACGCTTATCCTCATGGCGGCGACGCTCTGCTCTGTTGCCTCGGCGGTTTATTCGCCGACGGACGGCGGCTTTGATTATGTCCAGCTTGCCGGTGTTCTTGCCGTTGCGGTGATATCGGCCGGAGATATAAGGAGCTGCGTCGGCCTTGGCAGGAGTACGATACTGGAGCTGAGTGATTTTTCGAGAGTGCTGCTGCCATGTCTTACGTCCACGGCCGCCGTGAGCGGCGCGGTAACGTCCGCGGCGGCGAAATACGCGGCCTCGGCGCTTTTTATGGACATATTGCTCACGGGCGTTGAAGCCGTCGTTATTCCGCTGATATATGCGTATATGGCGGCGCTGATAGCGGAATGCGCGATCGGCGGACAGACGCTTTCCGGCGTTGCTTCGTTTCTTAAATGGATGGCGACCGGTGCTCTGACTCTTCTTGTGCTCGCGTTCGTTATATATCTCAGCATATCGGGGATAGTGTCCGGTTCGGCTGACGCGGCAACGGTAAGAGTGGCCAAAACAGCGCTTTCCACAACTCTTCCGGTTGTAGGCGGGATCATATCCGACGCGGCGAACACCGTGCTCGTGGGCGCGTCTCTTTTAAAAAGCTCCGTCGGAGTTTTTGGACTTCTTGCCGTACTGGCCGTCTGTCTCGTGCCGGTGCTCAAGCTTGGCGGACATTACCTTATGTACAAGCTTGCATCCCGGCTTTCGGAGGCAATATCGGGAGGTAAAACGGCCAAAGCGGCAGGAGGGATAGGCGGAGCGTTCGGCATTATCATGGGCGCTACGGGCGCGTGCGCCATGATGCTGTTTTTCTCCATACTTTCTTTTGTTCAGGCGGTGATTTGATGGAAATACTTGGACGCTGGATAAGCGGAATATGCGCGGGAGCGCTTATCTGCGGGATCGCGCAGGCGGTAACGCCAAAATCGAGAAGCGCGGCGACGGTCAGGCTTGCCTGCGGATTCATGATGCTCGCGCTGCTGCTCGGCCCGCTGAGAAGCTTTGATTTTCAGACATATGCCTCGGAGCTGGGGCGGATACGAAACGAGGAAAGCGAGGCTGCGAAGCAGGCGATGAGCAGCGGAGACGAGCTTTTTGTATCTGTCATAGAAAGCGACTGCGAGACATATATATTGGACAAGGCGAATGAGCTTGGAATAATAAACGCCTCCGCAAAGGTGCATGCGGCACAGGGCGGGGATGAAGCGTACCCTTATCCGTATTCTGCGGAGCTGGGAGGTGAGGCGGAAAGCGGACAGAAACGGGAGCTGTCGCTGTACATTGAGGGGGAGCTTGGAATACCGGCTCAAAGGCAGTATTGGAGCGACGGAAATGAATATTAAATTTTCGGACACCGGCGGAAAGGCCGGAGCGCTGCTTGCGGCGCTGAAGAAAAGATGGCTGCTGATAGCCGGACTTGCGCTTGGCGCTCTGCTGCTGTGTCTGCCAAAGAGCGCGGACTCGCGCTCCGGGAGCACCGATACGCAGACGGCGCCCGAGTTTTCGCTTGAAAGCGAGGAGAAAAAAATTGCTCAGGCCCTTGAAAAAATCGAAGGTGTGGGTAACGTGAGCGTCATACTGACGCTTAAAAGCTCACCGGAGCAGAGAATAGCGAGGGATGAATCGACCCAGTATCGCAGTCTTGACGCGGGCTATGAACTGCAAAGCGAAAGCAGCGTCGTGAAAATTCAGGAGGGGTCGGGCGTACAGCAGCCGGTAACGCTGAAGTACATATACCCGGAGTATAAGGGCGCGCTGATAATAGCGGAGAACGCCGGAGCGGCTATAAAGCTCGAAATAACGAACGCCGTTGCGGCGCTGACGGGTCTTTCGTCGGACAAAATAACAGTTGCCGTGGGGCGATAGGAAAGGATTGAAGTGAAAAAATGAAAGCAAAGCTTTTGAAGAGAAACGTGATCATTCTGGCGGTGGTAATGTTTCTGGGCGTGGCGGTCTATCTTAACTGGTCATATACGCAGAAGGAGGGGGCGGCCGCGCCTGGAGAAGCGGCCGGTGCGCCTGTAAACGGCGAGGCGGATGAAGCCGGGCTTTACTATGAGCTTGAGGATTCGGCGCAGACCTCGGCAGCGGGAGCGGATATCTCGGAATATTTTGCGACCGCGCGGCTGACAAGACAGCAGGCGCGCGACAGCGCCATAGGCGTTCTGCGCGAAGCTACCGAGCTGGAAAACGCGACGCAGGAGGCGATAGACGGCGCCGTGGAGGAAATAAGCGTAATGGCAGGCTATTCGCTCGACGAAGCAGAGATCGAAACTCTCATCAAAGCCAAGGGCTTTGACGAATGCGTGGTATTCCTGAGCGACGATTCCGTAACGGTGGCCGTTTCAGCGCCTGAGGAAGGTCTGAGCAGCAGCGCGGTTTCGAGAATAACGGATATAATACTCTCCGAGACGGGACTGAGCGCCGAACAAATAAAAATTATTGAGGTAAAATAGCTTCCATTTCCCGCCGCTTCATGCTATAATAACTTGCAAAGCACTTGATCATATTTTGGTACCCGCCCATTCGGCGGTATCAGCAGGGAGGTAACGGCAATGGCTGACAGCAGGGAATATATCAGCAGGATAGAGCCGGAGGGAAGCATTAATATTTCCGAGGACGTTTTGTCCATAATCGCCGGCGAGGCTATTAAGGACGTTGACGGTGTGGGCGGAGCAGGCGGTGCCTCCATAGGCAAGGAGCTGCTCGGGAAGAAAAGCTTCTACCGCGGAGTTAAGGTCGCGGTAGACGGCGAGAGCGTTACGATAGACGCATATATCGTCGTGACCTACGGTCACTCCGTCAGCGAGGTGGCAAAGCAGGTCCAAAGCTCCGTTACAAAGGCGATAGAGGACATGACAGGAATGAAGGTCCTTGCGGTAAACGTTCATGTTAACGGCATAGCCTTTGAAAGAGATAAATAACGGCTGCGTTTTGCGGCGGGGGTCCATTGTTCCCCCGCCGGTTTTTGCTGCTCTGATTTTCCGGGCGGCTTCTTTTCTATTTGTGCCGCGCATGCGGCGAAACGGGGGATGACAAATGACACGTTCAAACGCGCGCGAGATCGCCATGCATATTTCCTTTGAGACGGGCGTGAACCCTATGCCGACGGCCGAGCTCATTGAACTGATCTTTGAGCAGGAC
>CAKTED010000033.1 GCA_934546725.1 uncultured Oscillospiraceae bacterium
GGAAAGAAAACGGCAAAATCGCCTGCGGCAAGATAAGTGCTGGTGAAGCGCTCTGGCGGCTCGGAAAAGAAGTTGATGTCCTCGGCCTCGTCATAGCCCTCGTCGCCGGAAACGGCTGCCGCAGGCGCGCAGGGGATATATTCCTCACCTGACACGACGAACTGCACGTCAATATACCTGCGGTGCGTTTCAAACCTCAGCTCGAGCGGAGACTTCGTCTCGTAGCTCTGAACGCTGGCGTAAAGCTCGCGCCCCTTTATTTCATAAGTTCCGGGCGCGGCATTTTCGGAAACGAGCCTTTTATATGCCTCAAATGCTTCCCTGAAAAGCGGGTGGAGCGAATAATAGCGCTCCGAGTCACGGATGTTTCCTGTTACCATGGTTTTCTCCTTATTATTTGATGTCGTTTGCGATGTGATACGCGGCATTCGTCGCGGAATATATGTTTTTAACGTCAAGGCAGTCGCCAAGCTGATAAAACTGCGGTGCGCATAGACAGAGCGCCGCTGCCTCGTCGCGCAGCGGGGTCATACCGAGCGCGGAAACGACCGTATCGGCCTCAAAGAACGCTTCGCCGTCTTCACCCGAGACCAGAACGCCGTTTTCCCGAATTTCGAGAGCCTTCGTATTGAGCATGAGCCTTATGCCCAGACGCTTGAACTCCAGCCCTACGGACTGCCCCTGGAGCAGGTTCCAGCCGAAATTCGGCGCGGCGGCCATTTCGAGCACCGTTACCTCGCGGTCGAGACCGGCAAGGAATATGGCAAGCTCGCAGCCGACAAGTCCGCCGCCGAGAATTACGACGCGTCTGCCGGAGGTTTCGGGAACGGGGTAGAGCGCTTCGGCGGAAACGGCGCGCTCGATGCCGGGGATGGGCGGCACGGCGGGTCTTGCGCCCATTGCCGCGATTATTACGTCCGGTTCAAGCTCACGCGCAAGCTCCGGCGTAACGGCGGTGTTGAGGTGCACGTCTATCGAAGAACGGTTTATCATGCGCTCCTGCCGGTCAAGGTACTGCGACAGGTGGCGCTTGAAAGGTACAGGCTCCTCGCAGCGCAGAACGCCGCCGAGCCTGCCGCTTTTTTCGCAGAGAATCACCTCGTGCCCACGCTCGCAGGCCGTGAGCGCCGCCTGCATTCCGGCAACGCCGCCGCCCGCGACGAGCACGCGCCTGCGCTCAACGGCTGGATGGGCGAACTTTGTTTCGGACTCGTTTGAAATTTCGGGATTGAGCGCGCAGCAGAACTGGGCGCGCGTCATAAGACTGGAGAAGCAGGTGAAGCAGCGCATGCAGTGGACTATCTCGTCGTCCCTGCCGCTGCGCGCCTTCGCGGGCAGGTCTGGGTCGGCGATGAGTCCGCGCGCCAGCTCTACCACGTCTGCCCGGCCCGAGGCGATGATCTCCTCAAGCAGCTCCGGTTCGCTGAGCGCGCCGACGGTTGCCACGGGCGTTGAAACGTGCTTTTTTATCTCTGCGGCGTATTTTACGTTCACACCGTCCTCAAGAAACATGCTCGGGTGCGTTACGGTGAAGACCTCGTCCACCTCATGGCTTCCCGCGGAAATGTGCAGCAGGTCGACCTTGCCGTCGAGAGCCTGCGCGATCTTTATGCCATAGCCCACGTCGTAGCCGCCGTCATAGACCTCCGAGCCGCTCAGACGTATCTCAATCGGGAACCTGGGGCCGACAGCATCACGTATCGCGGCGACAACGGCGAGCGGGAAGCGCATGCGCTTTTCAAAGCTGCCGCCCCATTCGTCCGTGCGCGTGTTCATTTCGGGGGACATGAACTGGTGCAGCAGCCAGCCGTGACCGCCGTGCAGCGTGACCATTCCGAAGCCGCACTGCTTTGCGAAAAGCGCCGCGTCGTGATACTTTTGCAGCGTGCGGCGGATGATGTCCTCCGTCATGGCCTCGGCGTGGATGTGCTGGCCGAAGCTGTTGCTTTCGCAGGCCACGGGACCGTATATCGTGTGCCCCTGAGCGAAGGAAATGCGCGAGCCGCAGCCGCCGTGACACAGCTCCATGGAGGCCACCGCGCCGTGGCGGCTTATGGCATCAGAAAGCTTGTTGAGGTGCGGCTTGCCGCTGGGATCGTCGAGCAGGATGTGGTTCCCGTTTGAAAGCGATATCTCGGAATCCACCACCGCGTCACCGATGCATACCGACGCCGCGCCGCCGATGGCCTTGCGCTCATAGTAGCAGATGATCTCGTTTATAGGGTGGTTTTTATAATGTGTGTGCTGCCCGCCGGTGGGCGAGGCGAATATGCGGTTGCGGAAAAGTGTGCCGCCGATGAGGATCGGGGAAAAAAGATGAGGATATTTGCAGCTGTACATGTCCCGTCGCTCCTTATGTTAAATTTATGGACAATATTTTAACACTAACGGGGGCAAAAGTAAATAGCCAGGCCGAAAAACACAAAAGTGAAAAAAATAAAGCGGTAAAATTGTAAATGTCGCCAAAAAAGATTGCGTAAATGATACAACGATGATACAATATGAGCGCGGAACATAAATGCAATGCACTCAAACAGGGAGGGAGGAAAATGAAAAAACGTCTTTTACCGCTTCTTCTGATGATACTGCTCACGGCCGCGTGCGGAAAGAGCGCGGAGCAGGCGGATATTGCCGATTATTACCGCGAAATATACGGCGAGGATCGCGTGATAGAGCGCCGCGGGCTGTACTATGAGCTGATATACCGCTATGTGCTGAACAGAGTATGGGAGGACAGATTTTATATCCTTCCACTTGCCGGGGAAAGCGAAGAGCCGTATGAGGGCGATGAATTTTCCCTTGCGCCGGACAGAAGTGTGTATGACGTTGGCGAGACAGTGAATATCGAGCTTTGCGCGGACGGTGAGGACATAACATATGGCGCGGAGCTTCGGCTCGACTACTGGGATGACAGCTGGTATCAGCTGAATACGAATTTCAGCTATCCGTCGGCGGAATATACGCTGAAGCAGGGGGAAACGGCGGCCTTTGAGCTGACGGACAAAACGCTTGCACAGGCATCGCTTTACGACTGGGACGAGACGGACGGGATGTACGTTTTGCGGAAGGAGGAAAGGTCCGTGAAGCTCAGGCCGGGGCGGTACAGATACATGATGACGGTGCGGGACCTGTCGGGCGTGGAATATCGCCTTGCCTGCGAGTTTCTCGTAGAGCGGAAGGGGTGACGTTACCACGGCGCAACCATCCGGGGGATTCTTCGGTCGCCTGCGGCTCCCTCTGAATGACGTGCGTGGTAGTGAGGTGCGCGGCGGGGTGCGGTTGTCCCCGTGGACGCATGAAAGTTCCCGCTCCTGCCGTCATCCTCGCGAAGCGGGGATCCCCTATGGTCAGGGCTGGGGGTACGTTGTCCGTGGACGCGGGGGCTGAAGGGCTCCGTCATTTGGAGGGCGGAGTCCGTGGAATCCCATAATGAGGGCGGAAAGGTGAGTTGTCGTTACCCTGGAGGAACCATATAGGGGATTGCGTCGTTGCAAAGTCCGCTCAACTCCGCGTCCTCCTTGCGTTGAAAGCTTCACTCGCTCCCTTGCTCCTCCATCTCGGCCTAAGAGCCGCCGCTATGCGGCGGTTGGCCTCGAAACGCGCCTGCGGGCGCAGTTTTCGGCCGCGATCCGCTACGCCGGGTTCGCGTCCGAGACGGGGGTTGCAGAGCGCGAGAATGACAGCAGAGCTGGAGAGACGGTGGTCGTTACCACGGCACAACGTACCGGGGGATTCTTCGGTCGCGGCGGCTCCCTCTGAATGACGGCAGAAATTCAGGGATTCTTCGCCTGCGGCTACCTCCTGAATGACGTGCGGGAAATGAGGCGACCGCCCGTAACGCACCGGGCAATGTAACCATCCCGCGCGCGGCGGCATATAATTCAAATGAGGGACGAAAAAGCCCTCTAACCTGAGCAGGGAGGAATTATATGGCTGCGTTTTACAATCAGGCCACGCTGTCGTACAGCGGCGGCAGCACGGCCTCGAATATAACGGTCGGCGAGCTTGTGAACGCCCTTGGCGTGAGCAAGACGGCCGTAGTCCCGCAGTATGGCGCGGGAGACAGAGTGACCTATGTCATAAACCTCGTGAACAGCGGCGCCGCGGCGCTCACCGGGCTGACCCTTGCGGATAACCTCGGCACATATGCCTTCGGGACGGGAAGCCTCATCCCGCTGGATTATGTCGACGGCTCCGTGAAGTATTTTGTTAACGGCGTGCTTCAGACCGCGCCTGCGGTTACGGTGGGGAACGGCATAACGATAAGCGGCATAAGCGTTCCGGCGGGCGGAAACAGTACGATAGTCTATGAGACGACGGTGAATTCCTTTGCGCCCCCCGGCGCGGACGGAAGCATTACGAACACCGTAACCGTTACCGGCGACGGTCTGACGGGACCGGTGACGGCGGAGGAGACGATAAACGCCGCCTCTGCGGCGCGGCTGACGATAACGAAGTCGCTCAGCCCGACCACGGTTTCCGAAAACGGACGCCTGACCTATACCTTCACGATACAGAACAGCGGCGCGGAGCCGGTTGACGCGGCGGATGCCGCCGTTTTGAGAGACAGCTTTGATCCGAAGCTGAGCGACCTTACCGTAACGTTCAACGGTACGGCCTGGAGCGCTCCGACGAATTACAGCTATGATGCCGCAACAGGCGCATTTGCCACCGTGGCGGGACAGATAACCGTTCCTGCCGCAGCGTATACTCAGGATCCGACCACCGGCGCGTGGAGCATCACGCCCGGCGTCAGCACGCTTGTAGTAGAAGGAACGGTATGACTGAAGCTTCGGGGCGGCTCGTTGAGAGCTGCCCCGAAGCATTTTAGCGGGTATGTGAAAATCTTGGGCTTGTAATGAAAGACAATATGGTATAAAATGTTTTAAACAAACTATAAAATATAAAAATGGAGGAATCGTTATGAAGCTGCTTGCTCTCAACGGAAGCGCACGAAGGGAATGGAACACTGCAAAAATGCTTGAAGCGGCCATGGACGGAGCCAGGGCTGCGGGGGCGGAAACGAAGCTTGTGAACCTTTTTGACCTTGATTATAAGGGCTGCCGGGGCTGCTCGGCATGTAAGCTGCTCGGAGGAAAATTTTACGGTGCCTGCGCTCAGCAGGATGGGCTGACGGATATTCTTGAGGAGGCAAAGGCGGCGGACGTGCTGCTTTTGGGCTCGCCGATATACTTCAGCGACGTTACGGGCATGATGCGCAGCTTTATCGAGCGCTTCCTTTTCCCGACGCTTACCTACAGTAAGGATATGCACAGGCTTTATAAAAAACGCGTGAGCGTGGGTCTTGTTTATACATACAACGCGCCGGAGGAGACATATACGCAGTACATGCAGGGTCAGCGCGCAATGTTTGACGCGATGATCGGACCAACGGAATATGTCTTTGCCTCTGAAACGCTGCAATTTACGGATTATTCGCTCTATGATGCGGATATGTTTGACCCCGAACAGCGCCGCGAGCGGCACGAAAAGGTTTTTCCGGAGGATTGCAAAAAAGCGTTTGAGATGGGTCGCCGGCTTGTTGAGAGCCGCGCGGAGCTGTAAGCTGATTCAGAGGTTTGAAAAATGGCATCAGAACACAGAACGATAGTTATAAAAATCGGGACGAGCTCACTCACTGAGCATGACGGCTCCATGTCTCCTGCAAAGGTGCGCGAGATAGTCCGGCAGGTCGCCGAGCTCAAGCGCAGAGGGGACGATGTTGTTATCGTCACATCCGGCTCGATAGCGGCGGGCTTCCGTCTTCTCGGACACACTCAGCGGCCGAAGGCCGTGGCGGCCAAGCAGGCTGCGGCGGCCGTAGGCCAGGGATTGCTCATGGAGGAATATACGCGCGGGCTTTATGAACACGGCTACGTCGCGGCGCAGCTGCTGCTTACGCGCGGAGACTTTACTGATAAACGAAGATATGACAATATTTTCAATGCGCTCGGCGAGCTTCTGCGCTCCGGAGCGGTACCGATAATAAACGAAAACGATACGACGTCCATCGAGGAGCTGCGCTTTGGAGACAACGATACGCTCTCCGCGCAGGTGGCCGCAATGATACATGCCGACCTGCTCGTGCTCCTCACGGATATCGACGGGCTCTATACCGCCGACCCGAGGAAGGACCCGCAGGCGGAGCATATAGACGTTGTCGAGGCTGTAACGCCCGCCATTGAGGCGCTGGGCGGCGGCGCTGCATCGGAGCTTTCAAGCGGCGGCATGCGGTCGAAAATAACGGCAGCGGCACTGGCGACGGCCTCGGGCGTGCCGGTTTTCATATGCAGCAGCGCGGGCGGGAACGCCGTTATCGGCGGCGCGGACAGAGCCGTGCGCGGAACGTATTTTGCCGCGTCGAAGGATCATCTCAAGACCCGCCTGCAATGGATGGCGTTTTATACCGAGGGCAGGGGGCGGCTTTATATCGACTCCGGCGCGGAAAGAGCGCTGGTGAAAAGTGGAAAAAGCCTGCTGCCTTCCGGCATTGTGGCCATTGAGGGCGAATTTTCAAAGGGCGACGTAGTGGACGTGTACTCTTCCGAAAACCGCTTTCTCGGGCGCGGGATATCGGGCTATGACCGGCAGGCGCTTGCGGCGATAAAGGGGCGGCACAGCGAGGGAAGGCAGACTGTTGCCGTTCACAGGAGCAACTGGGTAGGCAGCGATAAGATAAAGCTCATCAGGGACGAGGAACCGAAGGAGGATGCGGCAAATGAATGAGGTAGAAGCAAAGGGCGCGCTGCTCAAGGAGGCAAGCCGGAAAACGGCGCTTTTGACGGCGGAGGAGAAAAACACGGCGCTCGCCGCGATAGCGGACGCGCTTGAGGCGAACGCTGGAGTCATAATTGATGCAAACGCCGCGGATATGGAGGCGGGCAGGAAGAACGGCATGCCTCAGCCGATGCTTGACAGGCTGCTGCTTACGGAAAAACGCATCGGCGATATCGCCGGCGCAGTGCGCGAGCTTATCACGCTTCAGGATCCGGTTGGCGAGGTCATGGAGGAATGGACTCGGCCGAACGGAATGAACATTAAAAAGATCCGTGTGCCGATGGGCGTTATAGGCATGATATATGAGGCTCGGCCAAACGTGACGGTGGACGCCGCCACGATAGCTATCAAAACCGGCAGCGCGATAATGCTGCGCGGAAGCTCAAGCGCCATAAATTCAAACCGCGCACTGGCTGCGATAATGCGGCGCGCGCTGGAGAAAACCGCAGTACCTTCGGACGCGGTGCAGCTCATTGAGGACAGGTCGCATGAATGCGTGAGACAGATGCAGCGGCTGAACGAATATCTTGATCTGCTTATTCCGCGCGGCGGGCAGGGGCTTATCCGCGAGGTGGTCGATAATTCCAGCGTGCCGGTGATCGAGACCGGTATCGGCAACTGCCATATTTTCATTGATGAGAGCGCGGACGAAAAAATGGCGATAAGCATCGTTCTCAACGCGAAAACGCAGCGCCCGTCCGTGTGCAATGCCGCCGAAACGCTGCTTATCCATGAGACCTGGGCAGAAAAGCACCTCCCGGCGCTCGTCGCGGCGCTGAAGGAAGCGGGCGTTACGCTTCATGGCTGCGAAAAAATGCGCGGACTGTATCCGGATATCGCGCAGGCGGGAGAAAAGGATTGGGCGGAGGAATATCTTGACCTTGAGGTGGCCGCGAAGATAGTGTCCGGCATTGACGAGGCCATGGAGCACATAGCACGCTACGGTACGCGGCATACGGAGACGATTATTACCGAAAGCGCACAAAATGCCGAAAAATTTGAACGTGGCGTGGATGCTGCCGTTGTGAACCACAACGTAACGAGCCGCATGACGGACGGCGGAATGTTCGGCTTCGGCGCGGAAATAGGCATAAGCACGCAGAAGCTGCATGCGCGCGGCCCGATGGGGCTGCGCGAGATATGCTCATATAAATACATAGTGTCCGGCAACGGGCAGATACGCGAGTGAGGCAAAGGCTGATGGATAAGAGAAAAATAGCCATTCTTGGCTGCGGCTTCATGGCAAAGGCCATAGTGCGCGGTCTTATCGAAAAAAAGATTTTCCCGGCTGAGAGCATTATCATTATAAATGAACATAATCTAGCCTCGGCCGAGGTCCTGGCGGCATCCTGCGGAGCACGGTCCGGCGGTGCGGAGGCGATAGCCGGCGCCGACGCGGCGATGATCTGCTTCAAGCCGCAGAGCTTTGTGCAGGCCATGCCGGAGTATGCCCGCCATATGCATGCCGGGCAGCTGCTTATTTCCATCATGGCAGGTATTGCGATAAGCGATATTTCCGCGGTGCTGCCCGAGGGCGTTGAGGTAATGCGCGCAATGCCGAACCTTGCGCTTTCAGTCGGTATGAGCGCGACGGGGTATGCCGCGGGAGCGGGAGTGTCCGACGAAAATCGCGCACTCTGCGCAGAGATTTTTTCATCCCTTGGCGTTGCGGACGAGGTGCCGGAGGCGGATATCTGCGGCGTTACGGCTTTGTCCGGCAGCGGACCGGCGTACTTCTATTATCTTGCCGAGTGTATGATAGAGGCTGCCGTTTCAGCGGGAATGGACAGAGCTGCCGCGCAGAGGCTTTGCAAGCAGACTTTTGTCGGCACGGCAGAGCTTTGGAAGAACGACGCCGCGCCGCCCGAGGAGATGCGCCGCCGTATAACCTCGGCGAAGGGGACTACGGATGCTGCCATAAAAGCCATGACGGCGGCGGGGCTTCCCGGAGCCGTGGCGGAGGGAATGCAGGCGTGCCGCGCCCGCTCCGATGAGATGGGTCGCGAAATGCTGAATAAATAACCGCGAAAAGCGGATAAAAAGAAGGAGGATATATCATGAAAAAGCTTTTCTCAATGATCCTTGCCCTGGCCATGCTGCTGTCTGTTTCGTGCGCGACACTTGCGGCGGGAGATGATCTGGCAGCTGCGCCGGAGGTAAAAAGCGCAAACGTGTTCGTAACGAGCAGCAGCGCGGGAAAACCTGTTCTTGAGCAGGAACCCGTAGAAGTGACGGACGGGGATAAGGACGGCGTTATCAGCATATATGACGCGATTTTGACTGCGCATATAATGTATGCCGTTAAAGGAGCCGACGATTTCGCGGTGCGAGAGTCCGAATACGGCCCTACGATCGAAAAGCTGTGGGGCGTTGAAAACGGCGGCAGCTATATGTATTATCTGAACGACGGATTTGTAACGGGTCTGCGGACGGAGGTAAAGGACGGCGACCGTATCAACGTTTACAGCTTCAGGGATCTCAAGTCCTGGAGCGACGTTTATACCTTCTTTGATAAAAGCGAGACCACGGTAAGCCTTGGAAAGACGCTGGAGCTCAGGCTTATGGGATACGACTATAGCCTTGACCCCAATGGTGGAGCAAGCCCGATCGCGGGTGCGTACATAACGCTGAACGGAGAAAAAACGGATCATGTGACCGACGCTGACGGAAGGGTAAGCCTTTCGTTTGAAGAAATGGGCAGATATGTGATCAGCGCAGGCTCCGACAGCGCCACGCTTGTCCCGCCGGTAACAGTGGTAAACGTGACCTTTGCAGACGTTGACGCAGGCGACTGGTACGCGGCGGCGGTAAAACGCGTCTATGACAGGGGGCTTATGGTCGGCGCGAGTGGTGCCGAATTTGCGCCGAAGAGCAATATGACCATCGCGCAGTTCTGGACGATAATCTACCGTATCGGCGTGGATAAGGGGTACTTTGGCGACGGCATCCAGACGGAGGGCGAGAACTGGCAGGAGAGCGCAAAGGTGCTCAATGAAAGATCGGAACTCGGGTTTCCTGATATCGATAAGAAGATGACACGCGGCGAGATGGCGGCAATGTGCGAATTTGCCTTCAGCCAGGAAAGCTATTCCTTTGCCGCGGAAAAGAGCTTCACGGATCAGGCTGGCTCGCAGTATGAAAAGGCGATAGCGCTTATCCATGACGCGGGAATTATCGATGGCTACGAGGATGGCAGCTTCAGACCGGATAATTATATTACCCGCGCCGAGGTGGCGCAGGTGGTGGTCCGCCTTGAGAACGTTCTCAAACGCAGTGTAAACTGACAAACTGCAAACCTCCCGTGCCGTCAGGCACGGGAGGTTTGCATATATGCCGTTATTCGTATATTTTACAGACTCTTGGACCGAGTGCAGCGGTGATGGTGCAGGCCTCGTCGCGCATGAGCGCGGCGATATCCTGAGCGGGAAGAAGCTTGCCGGAGCCGTCCTGGCCGAAAAGCGTGGCTTCGTCGCCGGGCGAGCAGTCGATGCCGCTTACGTCGACGAAGCACTGATCCATGCAGCAGCAGAGCAGCCGCGCACGGCGGCCGTTTACGAGTACCGGCGCATGCGCGGAGACGAGCGTCTGAAAAAGTCCGTCGCCGTAGCCGATGCCGAGCATGGCCGTTTTTGTATCCTTCTCAAGCTTGATAC
>CAKTED010000034.1 GCA_934546725.1 uncultured Oscillospiraceae bacterium
GCGCGCGCCGCCGTAGTCCGGAGGAGACAGGGAAAAATGAGAATGATTAAAAGACATATGTTTTTGCTGCCCGCCCTGCTTGCAGTGCTTGCTTATATGCTGTCATTCCCGGCTATGGCAGAGGATGAAGACGCCTTCAACGGCTATTCGGCCGATGCGCTTACGATAAAGGTCGGCTACTATGGCGGCCCGTATTACGAAAAGGCCGTGTTTACGCTCGAGGAGCTTTGGGCGATGGACGTGGTTTGCGCGGACTATACGTTTATCGACAATATGCCCGGCGTGGTCATAGACCACGTTGCGGGAGTGCGGCTTTCCGACCTGATGGACGCTGCGGGTATTGATACCGGCAGCATCCGCACGTTTTATTTCTGGACGCGCGATAAGCAGTCGGATTATTACACAAGCTATACGAAGGAGGCGCTGCTGGATACGCCGCGCTACTGCTTTTATTCTCTGCCGGATAACTGGGATGACGAGGAGGGGATGGGAAACGAGCTCGCCACGAGCTATGGTGAGCCGGTGGATACGCTGATAGCCCTTGCCGACGACTGGAACCGCTGCATCGCGGGAGCCACCTTCGGCAGCGATTATCTGGAGCTTAACACTAATACGCGCTTCCGGCTCATTTTCGGCCAGACGAACGGCTGGGAGCGAACGGCATCGCGAAGCGCCAAATGGATCCACGAGATAGTTGTGGAGATAGGCGGCGCGCCGACGATTACAATGGACGACAGCGTTCTCGAGGGTGAGGTCGGAAGCGTCCTGCGCACGCAGACGAGCATAAGCGCAGAGGAAGCCGTTCTGGCAAACGAGAGCGTTCACTGGTCAAGCAGCGACGAATCCGTCGCGACCGTGGACGAAAACGGAAGCATCAGCCTTGTCGGCGAGGGTACGGCCGTCATCACGGCGGAATTCTCCGGCGTGAGCGCCTCAATAGAGGTGACCGGCGTGGCCGGAGCGGCAGAGCCGATCGAATCCGGCGGAAGCGTGGGAGACGCGGCTGCGGTGCAGACCTCCGCGCCTGCCGAACCGAGCCGTCCGCCGGCGGAGAATACCACACCGTCTGAGATAACGCCCGTTGAGCCCACGGAGACGCGGCCGGAGCCGGTCGAGCCGCCGCAGGAGCAGAGCCGTGAGCCGGAGGTGAAAACCGACAGCTCAAAGGGCGGCGTGCAGAACTGGCGAATTTACGAAATGAGCGAGACCGCGGCGGAGCTTGGCAATATCGAGCAGCCCGGCGCGATACGCGCGGTGTGCCTTGCGGCGCTTGCACTGCTTGCTTTGGGCGGCGCAGGCTTTGCCGGGATATTTTATATTGAGCTTGGGAGAAAGAGACAATGAACGTGACCGTACTGAACAATGCGCTTCGCGCCATGGCAAATGCGCTGGAAACGCCGGTAATAATTATCCTCTTTGCGCTCATCGCCGTGACCGTCATAATGCTGGGCGCGCTTATGGCCGAGTTTTTCACGGAGCGGCGGCATCTGAGCCAATGCCTGCCAGAGCTTCTCAGCGCTCTGCAATCGAGCCAAAAGCCTGAGGACGCCATAAACGAAGCACGCCTGCTCCCGCGCCAAAGGCGGCTGCTGCTTACGCTTTGCGAAAAGCGCGAGCTTTCGCCGCTCAAGCGCGAGGCGCTGGCGGGCGACCTGCTGGAGGCGGAAAAGGCGCATTACGCCCTGCGCGTGCGCATAACCGACCTCGTAATGAAGCTCGGCCCCATGTTCGGCCTGCTCGGCACGCTTATCCCGCTCGGCCCCGGCATCATAGCTCTTGGCCGGGGCGATACATACACGCTTTCAACAAGCCTTTTGAGCGCCTTTGATACTACCGTGGCGGGTCTTGTGGCGGCAGCGCTGGCCACGGTGCTTTCAACAGTGCGCCGCCGCTGGTACGCTCGCTATATGAGCCAGCTTTCCGCAGCGGCGGAGAGCCTGCTTGAAGCATTGGAGGATGAAGCATGAGACGGCACAGAACGGGAAAATTCGGCTCCGCCTCCGCCTTTGACGGAGGGGACGTGAACCCGATGGACGGCGTGGCGAACCTTGCGGACGTGATGCTCGTCTTTGCCTGCGGGCTTATGCTTGCCCTTATAGCCTACTGGAACGTGGACGTATCCGGCGTGAGCGGCAGCATAGACCCCGTGGAGCAGGGGCAGGAGATCACGGAGGACGTCGGCGGCCTTGGCGAGAAGCGGGACGAGAGCGGGGAGAGCGAAACGCGGTTTGAGGAGGTCGGCAGGGTTTACCGCGATCCGGCCACCGGAAAGCTCTATATGGTGACGGAAGATGAAGGCTAAGCTTTTGGCCGCCGCCGTGCTGCTCGCGCTCCTGCTCTCCGCCTGCGGAGAAAGCGGGGCGGATATCTCGGCATATGCGGATACGCCCATAACCGTCACGGGGCTGAAGGACGGGGAAATTACCGTTACCCCGGCTCAGCTCGCGGAGCTTGACTGCGTTTCCCGCACGGGCTCGGGCGCGACGGCGAAGGCCGGTACAGTGAACGCCTACGGTCCGCTTATGAACACGTTTCTTGCTCAGTATGACTGCTCGGCGGCGGATTTTTACAAGATCCGCTTTATCTGCAGCGACGGCTATAAAATAGTCCTGCGCGATAAATACCTTACGGATTATGAAATAGTCCTCGCCATATCCGACGGCGGCGAGCCGCTGGCGGAGGAGCAGCAGCCGCTGCGCATCTTCATCCCCGGAGCGGAGAGCAGCAAATGGGCCTATTCCGTCACGCGCATCGAGCTTGAAAGGGAAAAGCCCTGAAAAATCGAATATGAAAAAACGGCCGCATGCGGCGTTCTGCATATATAACGAAAAAATGAAAGGAACAGAAAATGAAAACAAGAAAAGTATTAAGCCTTCTGCTTACGCTTTGCATGATCTTTTCCCTCTTTACGGGATTTACAGCGGCGCAGGCGGAGGAAACGGGGACAGAAACGACTTACGAAGCCAAGGTTGTTTTTGATCCGGAAACAAGCGGTAGAATTTTCCGCGCCTATGTAAAGAGCGACGCAGGGCGTGATTTCGATACGACGAATGATCGAAACAAAGACTTTGAGTCAAACTGGAAGAAGTATGATACCACCGCCGGAGGCATGGCGATAAGAGAGTACGCCGATTATGATGAAATTTCCGACTGGGCGGAGGCGGCCATTGCCTGGGCGAACGCCGAGGGTCTCATTACCGGCCGCACGGATACGGCCATTGTTCCTCGAGGCGACGCTACCCGCGCGGAGGTTGCGACCATCCTCATGCGCTTCATGCAGAAATTTGTAAAGTAAAGAGCCTGCACACGCGGTATAAAGCACTGCGGCAGACGTAAAAGGCGGATATGGACAAAGCAACGGCGGGGGTGCATCTTGATCAATGCACCCCCGCCGTTTTCACGCGGCAAATTTTGATGTTAGACGTTAAAACGATCGTAGCTGGTATAGCAGTCCGTGCAGAGCTTTTTATCGCCGGCAAGGCGTATCCAATTTGCGCCCGCGACTTCGCCGCAGCAGTCACATTTGAAGGAATCAAAAATTCTGGCCTGCTCAGGCAATTCGAACCTGGTTTCTTTTACCTCGAACATATCATGAGGCTCACAGCCCTGATAATACTCAAGGGACTGCTCGCGGGTCATTCCGGCAGGCTTTTCTTTCAGAACAAGGCGCACAGACCTGCCGGTTTTGCGGTTATAAAAGGAAAAGGCCTGCTTGCCGGTCATATGGAAGAGCAGGTTGCCCTTGCCGATGCTGCATCCGAGAATAACCTGAATGGCATCGCAGCCGCAGGCATCGTTTTCAGAAATGCATACGACCTGCTCATCCTCGGAAAAAGTAAGCTCCAGCAGCTCGATGGCATACAGGGAAGCCTTGTAGCCAATCGTCAGTCCGCCGCACACATGTCCGTGAAAGGCGGCGGCTTTTTCCCAAAGTGCTGTTTTATCCATAATTATTTACCCTCCATTGTTGATTTTATGTCCGGGAACGGAATGATCACCGGAATATCCATATAAGATTCCAAATGTACGTTCATTTCGTAAACCGCTTCAATATTTTCGGGCGTCATAACCTCAGAGCCGCCGTATGCGTATACGCCTGCGCCCTTGAGAAACAGAAAACGGTCACAGTATCGGATTGCCAGATTGAGATCGTGCAGAACAGTAATAACGCAGATATTGTTTTCCCGGGCGATTCTGCGAACCGTGTGCATGACTTCGTGCTGATTTCGGGGGTCAAGGTTGCTGGTTGGCTCATCCAGAAGCAGAAGCTTCGGCTGCTGAGCCAGGGCGCGCGTCAGCATGACCTTCTGTGCCTCGCCGCCGGAAAGCTCCGAAACATTGCGGAGAACATACTTTTCCAGATCCATTCTCCGGATAATGTCCATGGCTATCTGCCTGTCCTCATCCGTTGCATCCCATTTGATATAGGGCTTTCTTCCAAGCAGAACGGTGTCGAACACGGTCATGTTTACAGCAGTCGTATTTTGAGGTACAAAAGCTACCTGCTGTGCCATTTCACGGTTGGACATTGCAAATATGTCCCTGCCATCCACGGTAACGGATGCGTCTCTGGTACGGTGAATCCGGTCGATGCATTTGAGCAGCGTGCTCTTGCCGGCACCGTTGTTTCCCAAAATTGCCAGACATTCACTTCTGTTCATGGAGAAGCTTACCTTGTCCAGCACTTTTCCGGAGGATGAACTGTAGGAGTAGGAGATATTTTTAACTTCAATCATAATGCTTTGCCCCCTTGAACAGCAGGAACAGGAACATGGGCGCGCCAAGGAAGGATGTAAGCGCTCCGATGGGGAGGATGACGGGCGCCATAACGGTTCTGCTGACGAGGTCTGCCAAAACAAGCAGCACCGCGCCTGCGATTGCGGAGCCGGGAATCAGGTAGCGGTAATCGTTGCCTGTAAATCTTCGCATGATATGGGGGGCGACCAGCCCCACAAAGCTGATAATGCCTACGAAGGACACGGCAACTGCGGCCAGCAGAGAACAAATTCCCATACTGATCAGCATTACGGAGCGAGTATTTACACCCAGGCTCTTTGCGGTATCGGCGCCGCTCTCCATGGCATTATAATTCCAGCGATTGAGCAGAAAATAGATGCCTGATGCCAGAAGTACAACAGTCAGGATCAGAAGGTCATGCCAGTTTGTGCTCCCAAGATTGCCGAAAGTCCAAAACACGATTGCGCCCAGCTTTGTATCATCTGCAAAGTATTGAAGAATGGTGCTTGCTCCGCTGAAAAGGGCGCTGAGCGCTGTACCGGCAAGGATCAGACCGCCGGGGCCGATATTTTTCTTCAGCCGCGAAATACCAACCACTACGACGGTGGAAACCATTCCAAACACAAATGCGCACAGGGTGACGATGTAAGGATTGTTGATGGTGATCGCCGTGGTTGCGTTAGCCGAATTGACCACGCCGCCGCCGAAAACGACTATTCCAAGGGCTGCGCCGAACGCGGCGCCCTGAGAAACGCCCAATGAGGATGCAGATGCCAGCGGGTTGCGCAGAACGCATTGCATTACCGCGCCTGATGCTGCCAATGCGGCGCCGACAACGATAGCCGTGACCGCTCTTGGCAGGCGGATGTTGATAATGGCAGTGCGGTATATTTTTTCACCGCCGCCGGCCAGAACCCTGAAAATATCGAGCAGGGGTATATGGATCGAGCCTACTCCGATGGAGTATAACGCAGCGGCGAGAGTTATGACCGCGGTGATGATAAGCGCAAGCCTTTTGCGGCGCAGATATTGATTGTATACCTGCAGGCCGCCGTTATGCTTATTTTTTTTCACAGGTCATTCTCCGAGCGTGACCTTGCCGTACCCTGCGCCGGCATCCTTCAAAACGCTGAGATAATCGGGCTGGCCAAGGAACATATCAAAAATCTCGCTGGCCTTTGCCTCAAAATCAATATCCGCAAATGCCTCAGGATAAAGCAGCGTGCCGACATAATATGCGCTTACCAGAGGAATTTCAACGTTAGACCAATGCCAGGTGGAGTTGGGCCACTGATCGAGATTACCGTTCTGAACTGCCTGAAGCTGCTCAAAGTAAGCCGGATTCTCGGCATAATCGGTGTTAATAAGACCCATGCTGCCGGAATCGAAGAAAATAATCTCGGGATCCCATGCCAAAATCTGCTCACGGTCAACCATTACGCCGCTGGAGCCGCTCTGCCCGGCAATTTCCTCCGCTGCGTCATTGGCTGCGAGAACTTCAAAGACGGAATAATTTGTATAAACACCGTCGATGCTGTGGCTGCCCTTGAAGGTGGCTCCGGCGCCCAAAACGGTGGGCTTGCCTTCGTCGGGAACGGAGGCTGCACGCTCCTCCAGATCGGCCAGGCTGTCATCAATGAACTTGATAAGAGCTTCGGCTCTGTCGCTGACGCCGCATACATCCGCAAGAATGCGCAATGACTGATCGTAATCATCTCCGAAGAGAGTGCCCTGATACACGCATACGACGGGAATGCCGGTTTGCGTCTGAAGGTTATCTGCAACGTCGGAGTTGTCGGTGGTGAGAATAACGTCAGGGTCGGCAATTATGATCTGCTCGGGATAATAAGCGGTCTCACCCATGGCATTGGTGCCGCAGTTGGGCAATGTGCTCCATTTATCAACGTGAGGGTAGGCGTAAGCCTGGATGGGGCTGGACGCAATTTCGCACTCCTCGATACCGACGGCCATATCCGCCAGTCCGAGATAAGATATCATTCTGGGAGTATTACCAAGGGGGACAATGGTTTTTACATTGGCGGGGATCTCAACCTCACGACCCACTGCGTCCGTTACGATGCGGGTTTCAGGTTCGCCGGTGTCTGAAGGCTGTTCGCTTTCAGCTGGCTGTCCGGATAGAGTGGGCTTGGCGGAGTCCTGGGGAGGGGTGTTTTTTTCTGCGCCGCAGGCCGTCATGGCGAACAGCATGATCATAGCCAGCAGCATTGCAATGATTTTTTTCATGGTGATATCCTTTCTGCTTTTGTTTTATGATTGAATCAGTAAAGCTGAATTTGCCCTGTTATGCGAATAATTCGTGTATCTTCGTTGCGATTCGTTGACCGAAAAGGCGGCAGTTGGCTTCATGCTCACGCATTCGTTCCCGAACAACAGCAGGACCGATATGAACAGGGGGCCGGCCATAATCAATGCCGGAAGAATAAATCAGCATTCCGTAGACGAGCAGGTGATTATAAATGGTCATAATAGCCAGCTCCGCGCCGCCGCCGTTGGGGCTGTTTTCCGTGGCAAACGCGGAACCGATTTTCCCGCCGAAGCCGTACTGCGCTCCGCGTGTGTCGAACCATTTCTTCATCTGCCAGCACATATTGGCATAGTATGTAGGCGTACCGAAAATAACCGCTTTGCTTTCCTGTATGAAAGCCACGTCCCAGTTTTCTTCATCCTTGATGTTAAAGCTTTTGACATCGGTGTCTGCCACAGAGGCAGCGCCTGCCGCTATATATCCGGCAGCGGCTTCGGTGGTTCCTGTTTCACTGTAAAATATGATGCTGATCTTCACTGCAATACCTCCCAAAAGATTGGCGGGGATAATTCAATGACCCCATGAACACAGCAAAAAAAGCAGACTCATATTTTCGCTCTTTGGCGAGAGAAAATATGACATGCTGTCGCTCTGTAACTATTTGCAATGTTAAACTGGATTTTATGCTTTTCATGATCTCTTCCGCTCGTACGGGCTGACCATAACATGAATTTCAGCCGATTTGAAATATGAAATCAGCTGAAGCGGCTTTTCTGCTCTTCGGAATTTTTCGTGTTTTTGATTTTGTCCTTCCGGTATACCTCCTTACACCCTGCCAATTATACCAGCTGACTCTGCGCCGCGGAAGCCGGGGTGGGGGATATTTTTTTGAAAATGTATATTTTTCGTTTCAAAGCTTTTTCGGGACGGCGGATTGCAGAGCAAACAAGCAGGAACAGCTTGGCTTTTGCCAAGCTGTTCCTGAATGAAATATGCAGTCAGCCTTGTGCGATGCTGTTCTCAGCGGTCTTGCAAGGGTGAGGTTATAATATGAATATGTGAAGAGTTACAGCTTCAAATACTCTGATATGGCAGGCAGCAAATGCCTGGTGTCTTCAAAACCGAGTCTGTACAGAGCGCCGAGCTTCTCCATGTCGCCCTCAAGGCGGCTTGCTGTAACTGGCTGAGATGGAGATATTACGAAAACTCGCCCCGACGCCTCGAGTGCATCCGTGCGGTCACAGAGGGCGTTATAGCGCTCGCTTTCCTCGAGCAGAGCGGCAAGAAGCATGGGATACCTTTTGCTGTAGAATTTGCGCTTGAGCCGCCTGGAGCGTTCGCTCTCGGGTGGCCGGCGAAAGGCTTTTTCGCGGGAGCGGACGAGAATTATTTTGGAGTAGCCCTGCGCAAGCGCCCAGTCAATTGGGATCTTGCTGCTGCACCCGCCGTCCAAATATGGGATGCCGTTTATCATAACGGGCTTTGAGACTATCGGCATGCTTGCCGAGGCCTGAATGGCTCTGTAAATATCGCCGCAGCTTTTCTCGAAATATTCCGGGCGGCCGGTCAGACAGTTTGTGGCGCAGGCGACAAAGCGGCGGGGGGAGGAGAGAAAGGCTTCCATATCAAACGGAAGTTCCTCGCCGAGCGTGTTGAAAACAAAGTCGAAGCCGATGATGCCGCGGTCATGTATGAGCGGCCTGAGACCGACATAGCGGCCGTCGTGCCGGTATGTGAGGTTTATCGTGCCAGCGCGGCCGATCTCTCCGGCGGCATAGTTCAGCCCGTTCATCGCTCCGGCCGAAACGCCGACGGTACACTCAAGGTTTATGCCGCCGAGCATCAGCGAGTCGATAACGCCGCTGGTGTAAACTCCGCGAAACGCGCCGCCCTCAAGCACGAGACAGCCGCCGCTTACGCCGCCTGCGGCGCGGCCGTGAGGAATATCGGAAAGCTTTGAATATTTCTTCATGGCTCAGGCCTTATGTTCGAGCGGTATGTCGCCGAGATTTACGCAGTTTTTGGAGCGCAGGGAGTTGAAAACCTTTATTTCAAAGCCCTTTGCCTCGATGACAAGGTCAAAAACGCCGACGGGCAGGTCGTTGAACCAGAAGTCTCCGTATTCGTCGCTCTCGGTCTGCCAGAGCTTGCCGCAGCAGTTGAGGCGGCACTTCGCGCCGATTATGACCTCCTTTTCGACGGGATCATATACGGTACCGGCAATGAATTTGCCGGGGATATTGCGGTAATATACGCGCGGGGAGGAGCCGGTCTCGGGCAGAAGCACGTCCGCGCCCTCTATCCAGTCCTGCATATCCTCCTCTTCACCGAAATGCATTGCGTCGGTGGGGCAGGCCTCCACGCAGCGGGGAAGCTTCGCGCCGTGATCGAGCAGATGCGCGCAGCCGGTACATTTCTGAGCCAGGTTCAGCTCGGGATTATAATATATCGCGCCGTAGGGGCAGGCGGATACACAGCTTTTGCAGCCGCTGCACTTATCCGGCGAAATGATGACAAGACCGTCGCCGCGGCGGCTTATGGCACCCTCGGAGCATGCCGCCATGCAGGCGGCATTGCGGCAATGGTTGCAGAGGCGGGAAATATAATGTATGCGAACCTTGGGAATGGTGCCCTGAGGGTGGTCCTCAACGCGGCACCAGAACTGTCCGATCTTCGGCTGGGGCTTTGCATAGGGGCTCCAGTCGTTGCCGACGTGCTCGTCCTTGCAGGCAAGCTGACAGTTATAACAGCCGGAGCAGCGGGCAACGTCTATAAAAAATGCTTTTCCCATGTGACAGCATCCTTTCAAGCTTTTTATTTGTTGATGAGCCAGCCGTCGAGGCAAACTCCGGCGGCGGGATCGACCTTTCTTGCAAAGGCCTCGGGATAATCGCGCTTCCAGCCCTCCATTTCCTCGTCCGTCACCTTCTCGACCTCTGCAAGGAAGCCCGAAACGGCCATGCCGGTGGCGTTTTTGGAGGTGGGCGCGGTGGGAGTTATGGTGTTTATGGCACCGCCGCGGTCAAGCCAGCCGGGGATGATGGGATCGAGGCGCGCTCCGTGGTCGACATAGCATACGCCGGGCATGAGGCGTTCCGTTACATATGCGCCGCAGAGAACGATACCGCGCTCGTTGAAGACCTTGACGATGTCGCCGTGCCTTATACCGCGCTTTTCGGCCTCTACGGGGTTCATCCACACAGGCTCGTACTGATAGCCGTCCTTCGCGCGGATCTTCATGGTTTCGACCTCGCGGTTCCAGATTATATCGTCGCACTGGGCGTGCATGCGCCAGCGTCCGTGATTGGACATGCAGAGCAG
>CAKTED010000035.1 GCA_934546725.1 uncultured Oscillospiraceae bacterium
TTACGCAGCTCTCCGGCGGCCAGCAGCAGCGCGTGGCCATTGCCCGCGCGCTCGTGAACCGGCCGAAGGTGCTGCTGCTCGACGAGCCGCTCGGCGCTTTGGACATGCGCCTGAGAAAGGATATGCAGAACGAGCTCAAACGCATCCAGCAGGCTATGGAGATAACATTTATATATGTAACGCACGACCAGGAGGAGGCGCTTGCCATGTCCGATACGGTCGTCGTAATGAACGAGGGCAGGATCCAGCAGATGGGTACGCCCGAGGATATCTATAACGAGCCGGAAAATGCCTTCGTGGCGGACTTCATCGGCGAGAGCAATATTGTAGACGGGATAATGCGCGCAGACTGCGTGGTCGAGATTTTCGGCCGCAGATTCCAGTGTCTCGACAGGGGCTTTGCGCCTGATGAGCCAGTGGACGTTGTTATCCGCCCGGAGGATGTGGACATCGTCCCGGAAAAGGACGGCATGCTCACGGGCACGGTGACGAACATAACCTTCAAGGGCGTGCATTATGACATAATTGTGGACTTCAAGGGCTTCAAATGGCTTATCCAGACGACGGATTACTGCGCCGAGGGAAGCAGGATAGGCATAAAGATAGACCCCGACGGCTTCCACGTTATGAAGAAAAGCCGCTACTCGGGCATGTACGGAGATTACAGCTCCTATTCCGCCGAGTATGACGAAATATCCGACGCCGAGTTTGATCCCGAGGCCGAAGAGGAGGCCGGGGAGGAGGACGGGCGCTATGAGTTCTAAGAGCAAATTTCTCGCCATCCCCTATGTGGTCTGGATGGGCATATTCGTCGTCGTCCCCATCATAATGGTCGTGGTCTACGCCTTTACGAACGCGCAGGGCAGCTTTACGGTGGATAATTTCAAGGGCATGGGCGACTATGTCAGCGTATTCGGCCGCTCGTTCGGGCTTGCGATAGTCGCGACGGCCGTGTGCATACTCATCGGCTATCCGCTGGCCTACGTCCTTTCCCGCGAGGGCGCGCGGCTTCAGAAAATATTCATCATGCTCATCATGCTGCCCATGTGGATGAACTTTCTGCTGCGTACCTACGCCTGGATGTCCATCCTTGAGGATACGGGGCTTATAAACTCCCTGCTTGCAAAGCTCGGCCTGCCGGGCATTCACATGATAAACACCTCCGGCGCGGTCGTCCTCGGCATGGTCTACAATTACCTGCCGTTCATGGTCCTGCCGATATACTCCGTTATCTCCAAGCTGGACAGGCGGCTCATCGAGGCGGCGGAGGACCTTGGCAGCACGCCGGTGCAGGTTTTTACGAAGGTAATTTTCCCGCTGAGCCTGCCGGGCGTTCTTTCCGGTATAACCATGGTTTTTGTCCCCTCCGTGAGCACGTTTGCGATATCGCAGCTGCTGGGCGGAAGCCGCAGCATACTGCTTGGCGACCTCATAGAGATGCAGTTTCTCGGTTCGGCCTATAATCCGCACCTCGGCTCGGCCATCGCGCTCGTGATGATGGTGATAGTCCTGATCTGCATGTGGATCATGAACAGGTTCGGCGCGGGCGAAGAAACGGCGGTGATGTTCTGATGAGAAGACGGGGAAGGGCCGCAAGCCGCATTTTCATGGCGCTCGTTTTCATTTTTCTCTATGCGCCGATATTCGTTCTCATAACCTTTTCGTTCAACAGCTCCAAGAGCCGCACGACCTGGACGGGCTTTACGCTGGACTGGTACAGGCAGCTGCTGCACGATTCCACGATCCTGAACTCGCTTTCGACAACGCTGCTCGTTTCGCTGCTTGCCGCGGCCATAGCCACGGTCTTCGGCACGATGGCGGCACTGGGCATATACAGCCTCAAAAAGCGCTGGCGCGGGCCGATACTGGCCGTGAACAACATTCCGCTGACGAATGCCGACATCGTTACGGGCGTTTCGCTCTGCCTGCTGTTCGTCTTCTTCGGCTCAAGGCTGAAGTTCGGCCTCGGCTTCGGAACGCTGCTCGTGGCGCACATAACCTTTGACGTGCCCTACGTTATCCTCTCCGTCATGCCCCGGCTCTACCAGCTGGACAGGAACCTTGTGGACGCGGCGCAGGACCTCGGCTGTCCTCCGTTCAAGGCGTTCATGAAGGTCGTTGTGCCGGAGATAATGCCGGGCATAGTAAACGGCGCGATAATCGCCTTTACGATGTCGATAGACGACTTCGTCATAAGCTATTTCACGGCGGGTTCATCGGTGCAGACACTTTCGATGGCGATATACGCCATGACGAGAAGACGCGTTACTCCGAAGATAAATGCCGTTTCCACGCTGCTCTTCGTTACGGTGCTCATCCTGCTCGTTATCATCAACGTGCGCGAGATACGGCAGGAGGAGAAGCGGAAAAAGGCGCTGAAGCGCATCGCAAACGGCGAAAAATAAACAATTCTGCGGCTATTTGCGCCACGGCGCACTGGCATATATTAAATCGGTCTTATAAGGAGGACGACAATGAAAAAAATCATTTCCCTGCTGCTTGTTACACTTATGACGGCGGCGATCTTCGCGGGCTGCGGAGGCAAGTCGGACTATATCGGAGAGATAAATGTCTGCAACTGGGGCGAGTACATCGACGAGAGCCTTTTGAGCGACTTTGAGGCAAAGACGAAGATAAAGGTGAATTACAGCACCTTTACCAGCAACGAAACGCTCTATTCCGTTCTCAAAAACGGCGGCTCCGAATACGACGTTATCATCCCCTCGGACTATATGATAGCGCGTCTTATAAACGAGGACATGCTCGAACCGCTGAACTTCGATAATATTCCGAATTACAGCCTTGTGGGCGACCAGTACAAAAATCTTGAGTACGACCCCGAGGGCAAATACTCCGTGGGCTATACGTGGGGCACCGTTGTTCTCATATATAACTCCGAAATGGTGGACGAGGACATTACGAGCTGGGGCGCGATGTTTGACGAAAAGTACTCCGGCGAGATACTCATGTTCGATAACCCGCGCGACGCTATCGGCATAGCTCTCGAGTACCTCGGCTATTCGCTCAACACCACCGACAAGGCGGAGCTTGACGAGGCCTATGCTCTCCTTGCAAAGCAGAAGCCCCTCGTCCAGGCCTACGTCATGGACCAGATATTTGACAAGCTCGAGAGCGGCGAGGCCGCCATCGGCCCCTACTACGCCGGAGATTATCTCACAATGCTTGAAAATAACGAGAACCTGAAGTGCGTTATTCCCGAGGAGGGCTCCAACAGCTTCGTGGACGCCATGTGCGTTCCGAAGGGAAGCAAAAATAAGGAGCTTGCCGAGTCTTTCATAAACTTCATGTGCTCAACTGAGGCCTGCCTGAAGAACATGGATTTCATCGGCTACACGAGCGTAAACGTTGAGGCTCAGCAGCAGTACGCCGCCGACCTTGACGAGCTTTCAAAGGAGGTCATGTTCCCCTCCGACGATAAGCTCAAAAATAACGAGGTGTTCACGAATCTTCCGCAGGAAACGCTGGATTATTACGATGAGCTCTGGGTAAAGCTCAAGTCATAAGCTGATTTCCGGATACCGCCAATCATCCCGGCGGCGCATTATGCGCTGCCGGGTGCTTTTTTTGCGCGGGGCGCGGCAGCGGACGCGGTGACCGGAGGAACCAACCGGGGGATTCTTCGGTCGCCTTGCTCCCTCTGAATGACGTGCGAGGGATGAGTGCGGCGCAGGGGGGCGGTGGTAACGTGGCCGCGGGCGGTGGATGCGGCGGAGTCGCCTCCTCTTCCGTCATCCTCGCGAAGCGGGGATCCCCAACGGAGTGGCGGAGCACCCCATCAGTGGACGCGAAGGCCCGAAGCGTCCGTCATTCAGAGGCCACGCCAGTGGCCGTGGAATCCCCCACGGAGGGGCAGGGCAGTCTGTTGTCGTTACTCTCATGAACCATATGGGGGATTCCCGCGCGGAGCGCGAGAATGACAGCAGAGTTTGAGAGGCGCGTGTCGTTACCCTCAAGCAACCATATGGGGGATTCTTCGCCTGCTTGCGCAGGCTCTGAATGACAGCAGATAATAAGCTGACGCTCCCTCTGAATGACGTGCGCAGTGGTGAGTACGTGGCCGAAAATGCAAACGACAGGGAAAAATATCGGTAAATTTATATATTGTATCTATTGAATAAATACCCATTCGCTGATATAATACTTTATTACATTACAGTACAATGAGCGGGAAAGGGTGTGTGCTTATGGAGTCATACAGAGTCAATACGCCGGAGGGAACGAGGGACAGGCTCTTCGGCGAGAGCGACAGGCAGCGGAGCGCGGAGGCGGCCATAACGAAGCTGTTCCGCCGCAGGGGTTACCGCGAGGTCATAACCCCGTCGGTGGAATACTATGACCTTTTCGTTCAGGCGCAGAACCCTCTGCCGCAGGAGTCCATGCTCAAGCTTGTGGACAGGAGCGGGCGCATCCTCGTGCTCAGGCCGGACTGCACTACGCCGATAGCAAGAGTGGCGGCAACGCGGCTCGATACCGCCATGCTGCCGCAGCGGCTTTTTTACGACCAGACGATCTTCCGCTCCGGCGACGCGAACCATGGCATGAGCAGCGAGATACCGCAGTGCGGCATTGAGCTTGTCGGTGCGGCGGGCCTGCGGGCGGACGCCGAGGCCGTTGCGCTGGCTGTGGAGGCCGTGCGCACGGCGGGGCTGGAAGGCTTTCGCATCGAGCTGGGGCACGCGGGCTTCTTTACGGCGCTGGCCAGGGAGCTGGGCGTGAGCGGCGAGCGGGCCGACAGGCTGCGCGCGTGCATAGAGAACAAGAGCTTTGCGGAGCTTGACGATATGCTTGCCTGCGAAGGCTCGCCGGCGGCTGCGGCGCTGAGAAAGATAGCCGTGCTCTTCGGCGGCGCGGAGATACTTGCCGAGGCGCGGGAGCTTACGGAAAACCCTGAGGCGCTGGCCGTTATCGATTACCTTTCCGGCATATACGCAGAGCTTGACGCCGCCGGGATGGGAAAATACATAAGCTTCGATCTCGGCCTCGTGAGCGGACTGGAATATTATACGGGGCTCATCTTCCGGGGCTACGCGCCCGGAACGGGCGGCGCGATAGTCGCCGGAGGGCGGTACGATAACCTTATAAACGACTTTGGCAAGGCCATTCCGGCCACGGGCTTCGCCGTATATGTGGACGCGCTCGTGAGCTGCCTGCCGCCGAGGGACGGGACGGAGGTGGATACGCTCATATATTACAAGCCCGGCTGTCTCGGCAAAGCGCTCGAAACGCTCGGAACGCTGCCCGCCGGGAGCGCGGAGCTTTCCACGGACGAAACGGAGAGCGGCAGCCTGGACATGGCCTTGAGGCGGGGCTTTAAGAAGCTGCTGATAGTATCAAAAACGGGCGCGCTGGAGGTGAAGCTCAATGGATGATATTAAAATTGCCATCACAAAGGGAAGATTGCTTGACAATTCCATAGAGCTGTTCGAGCGCGCGGGCTATGACTGCTCGCAGCTGCGCGACCCCGGCAGGCGGCTCATTCATCCCATTCCGGGAACGCCTTTTTCCGGCGTGCTTGCCAAGGCGCCGGACGTTATAACCTACGTTGAGCACGGTGTCTGCGCCATGGGCATAGTCGGGCGCGACACGATAATGGAGCACAGCCACGATTTTTACGAGGTGCTCGACCTGGGCTTCGGAAAATGCCGCTTTGCCCTCGCCGCGCCGAAGGGCAGCGACTTTTACGCCGGACGTGAGACGCGGCGCATCGCCAGCAAGTATCCGAAGGTCGCGCATGATTATTTCCTTTCGCGCGGGATGGATGTTTCCGTCATAAAAATCGAGGGCAGCGTGGAGCTTGCGCCGCTGCTCGGCCTTTCGGACGCCATTGTGGACATCGTCGAGACCGGCAGCACGCTCAGGGCGAACGGTCTTGAGGTGGGTGAGGAGATATGCCAGCTTTCCGCCCGCCTTATCGTGAACACGGCGGCGATGAAGCTGCACAGAAGCGAGATACTGGAATTTATTGAGAAATGCAGAGGTGCTTTGCAATGATGGACATAACCTTTGCCAAAGCGGGCACAGAGAACGAGCTTGCCGAGGCGCTGCGCCGCAGAAAGGGCGCGGTAAACGAAAAAATAAACGCGATCGCCGCGGATATCATGGCCGACGTGCGGCAGAACGGCTACGCCGCCGTGGAAAAATATTCACTCTCTCTTGACGGCGCCGCTCCGCGCGAGATAGGCCGCGAGGAGCTGGAGGCCGCAATGGCCCGCTGCGACGAAAGGCTCGTTGCCGCAATGAAGCGCTCGGCGGAAAATATCCGCGCGTATCAGGAAAAGCTCCTGCCGGAAACGAAGATATGGGACAACGGCGCCGGAAAGCTCGGTCAGCTTGTGCGCGGTCTTACGCGCGTGGGTATTTACGTTCCCGGCGGCGCGGCGGCGTATCCCTCATCGGTTCTGATGAACGCCGTTCCGGCGCGCGTTGCGGGCGTGGAGGAGATAATCATGGTCACGCCGCCCACGAAGAATCTGAACGACGCCGTTATGGCCGCCGCGCTCATCGCGGGAGTTGACCGCGTGATAGCCGTCGGCGGCGCGCAGGCCGTGGCCGCGCTGACATACGGCGCGGGCTTTATCCCGAGGGTGGATAAGCTCGTCGGCCCCGGAAACGCGTATGTCGCCGCAGCAAAGCGCCTTGCCTTCGGCGAGCTGGATATAGACATGGTGGCGGGGCCGTCCGAGGTGCTCGTTATCGCCGACGAAACGGCGAATCCCGTTTACGCCGCCGCCGACCTGCTCTCGCAGGCGGAGCACGATCCGCTTGCCGCCGCCGTGCTCGTAACGACGTCCGGGGAGACGGCGAAGGCCGTCCGCGCCGAGCTCGAGCGGCAGACGGCGTATCTCGAGCGCTCGGAGACCATAGAGCGCTCGCTGAACGATTACGGCGCGCTCATCGTCTGCGAGGACCTTGCCGCCGCGGCGAGAATGGCGAACGAGATAGCGCCCGAGCACCTTGAGATACTCACGGCGGAGCCGGAAAAGCTCCTGCCGCTCATTAAAAACGCCGGAGCCATATTCATGGGCGAAAATTCGCCCGAGCCGCTGGGCGACTATATGGCGGGTCCGTCGCATGTTCTGCCAACGTCCGGCACGGCGCGCTTCTTCTCTCCGCTGTCCGTGGACAGCTTCCTCAAAAAGACCAGCCTCATCTCATACCGCCGCGATGCGCTCGAGGCAATACACGAGGATATCATCCGCTTCGCCGAGTGCGAGGGGTTGACGGCGCATGCCAATTCCATCAGGGTAAGATTTGATAAATAATAAGCACGGGAGGTATGAAAATGCGTGAAGCAAGGGTAACGAGAGATACGAAAGAGACGCGGATAGAGCTTGAGCTTTCGCTGGAGGGCGGAGAGGTCAGCGTCAGCACCGGCGTGGGCTTTTTTGACCATATGCTCACGGCGCTGTTCTTTTACGCGGGCTTCGGCGCAAAGCTTACGGTTCACGGCGACCTGCATGTGGATGCGCACCATACCGTGGAGGACACCGGTATCGCCATCGGCCAGGCCGTCAGGGCCGCCCTTGGCGACAAGCGCGGCATTACCCGCTTTGCGCATAAATACGTCCCGATGGACGAGGCGCTGTGCTTCACGGCGCTTGATATCAGCGGCCGCGCCTTCCTTGTCTTTGACGCCGAAATGCCGCAGGAGCGCATCGGCGGCTATGATTCCTGCCTGACGGAGGAATTCATGCGCGCGCTTGCCTTCAACGCGGGCATAACGCTGCATCAGCGCTGCGAATACGGCAGAAACGCGCATCATATCACCGAGGCGCTGTTCAAGTCGCTCGGTCTTGCGCTGAAGGAGGCCGTGAGCGTTAACGGCGGCGGAGTTGTTTCCACAAAGGGAGTGCTGGCATGAAGCGCGTTGGAATAATCGACTATGGCGCGGGCAACCTCATGAGCGTTGCAAACGCGCTGAAATATCTTGGCCTCGAGAGCGTAATAAGCCGCGAAAAGAGCGTGCTTGAGGATTGCGACAGGCTCATTTTGCCCGGTGTGGGCGCCTTCCCGGCGGCGATGCGCAGTCTTGAGGAGGCGGGACTTACCGATTTTGTCCGCGCCGAGGCGGCGAAAAAGCCGCTGCTTGGCATATGCCTGGGCATGCAGATGCTCTTTGACGAAAGCGACGAGATAGAGCCCTGCCGGGGGCTGGGGCTCATCCCCGGCAGGGTGACGCGGATCGAAACGCCGCTCAAGCTGCCCTGCATTGGCTGGAACTCGCTGAGCTTTAAAAACGACTGCCCCATGCTTCGCGGCCTTGAGGACGGAACGTACGTCTACTTCGTCCACAGCTACTGCGCTCACCCGGAGCGGCGTGGGGATCTTGCCGCGACGGCGGACTACGGCGCGGAGGTGACGGCGCTCGTGTGGCGCGGATATGTTTACGGCGCGCAGTTCCATCCGGAAAAAAGCGGCGAAAAGGGGCTTGTGATGCTTAAAAACTTCGGGGAGCTGAGAGACTGATGAAAATACTTCCTGCCATAGATCTGAAGGACTGCCGCTGCGTGCGGCTTTATAAGGGCGATTTCGCAACCGTCCACCAGGTGGCGGACGATCCGCTCGAGGTGGCGGGGGCGTTCAAAGCCGCCGGGGCGGAGCTGATACACGTCGTTGACCTTGACGGGGCGAAGTCCGGCGAGCGGAAAAACGCGGCCATCGTCCGCGAGCTCTGCGAAAGATCGGGCCTCAGGGTAGAGCTTGGCGGCGGACTGCGCAGCATGGCCGACCTTGAGGCGATGGACGCTCTCGGCGTCTGGCGCATGATAATCGGCTCCGCCGCCGTAACGCGGCCCGAGCTTGTGGCCGAGGCCGTCCGGCGCTTCGGCAGCGAGCGCATAGCCGTGGGGATAGACGCGCTCGACGGGCGCGTGAGAACGCACGGCTGGGTCGAGGACAGCGGCGCGGACGCCTTTGACTTTGCCGAAAGAATGGCGAAGCTTGGCGCGGGCACGATCATTTTTACGGATATTTCCCGCGACGGTACTCTTTCCGGCCCGCCGATAGAGGCGCTTGGCCGCCTCTGCTCAGCGCTTGACTGCGGCGTTGTGGCAAGCGGAGGCGTGGCCGGGATAGATGACATCGCGGCGATAAAAAAAGCGGGCGCGGCGGGCGCGATAATCGGCAAGGCGTACTACGCCGGGACGATAGATCTTGCCGAAGCAGTGCGCCTTGCGGGCGAATAAGGGGGCGGCGCGATGCTGGCAAAAAGGATAATCCCCTGCCTGGACGTGAAGGACGGCCGGGTGGTGAAGGGCGTAAATTTCGTGGGTCTGCGCGACGCCGGTGACCCCGTGGAGCTGGCGGCGCATTACAGCGCCGAGGGCGCGGACGAGATAGTTTTTCTGGACATAACCGCGACGCATGAGGGGCGGAAGACCGTCGTGGACATGCTGCGGCGCACGGCGGAGCGCGTTTTCGTGCCGCTGGCCGTGGGCGGCGGCATCCGCAGCGTGGAGGATTTCACCGAGCTGCTTCGGGCGGGCGCGGACAAAATATCGGTAAATTCCGCCGCCGTGCGCGACCCGTACCTCATATCCCGCGCCGCCGAGAGGTTCGGCAGCCAGTGCGTCGTGATGGCCATAGACGCAAAGCGCCGGGATGGCGGCGGCTTTGAGGTCGTGATAAACGGCGGACGCGTCGGCACGGGGCTGGACGCCGTGGAATGGGCCGCGCGCGCCGAGGCTCTTGGCGCGGGCGAGATACTGCTCACCTCCATGGATGCCGACGGCACAAAGGCGGGCTTTGATATCGAGATGACCCGCGCCGTAACGCAGGCCGTGCGCATTCCCGTCATTGCGAGCGGCGGCTGCGGAAGGCTGGAGCATTTTGCCGCCGCGTTTGACGAGGCGGGGGCGGACGCGGCGCTTGCCGCGAGCCTTTTTCATTACGGCGAGCTGAGCATTGCGGAGGTAAAGAGCTACCTGCGCGACAGGAATATTCCAGTACGACAGGAGAAAAAAGGCATGGAGCTTACGGAGCTTTTCAGAAAATCCGAGCTTATCCCCGTGATAGCTCAGGACAGGGAGACAAAGGATGTACTGATGCTGGGCTTTACGAATCTTGAGGCCGTGAAGCTCACGCTCAAAACGAAAACGGCGTGGTTCTGGAGCCGCAGCCGCTCGGAGCTCTGGAACAAGGGCGAGACTTCGGGCAACTTTCTGCACGTTCGCGAGGTTTATACCGACTGCGACACCGATACGCTGCTTTATATCTGCGACCCGGACGGCCCGACCTGCCACACCGGCAGCCGCAGCTGCTTCTTTAACAAAATTGATCTGGAGGACTGAATA
>CAKTED010000036.1 GCA_934546725.1 uncultured Oscillospiraceae bacterium
CTCTTTGGGTTCCGACTGCTCGATTTTTTCCGCTTCTCCGTCTTCCTCCGGCGCGGTCGCTTCGCCGCCCTCCGCAGCCGTCACGCTCTCTTCGTTCGCGGCCGCCGCCGTGCTCTCCCCGACAGGCGCCGCGGCGCATTCAGGATAAGCGCTGGTATCCCACCAGTAGCGGCCAAGCATATCGCCGTCGCTTCTGAAGCGAACGTTTTCACCCGCCAGGTCGGCCTCAAAAACGTCGGCGTGGCAGTAGCGTCCGTTAACATTCACGATGTTCCAGAAATGCTCCTCGCCGTTTAGCCTGCCCTCGACGACGTAGCACTCTATACCGCTCAGCGCGCAGAGCAGCTTTACGGCCATGGCATAGCCCTCGGAATTTGCCCCCTGCCCGGCCATCAGCGCGTCATACGCCGTTATTCCCCTCTCGGCCGGATACGCCGCCGCCGCGACGGAGCCGCAGATATAGCTTATGCTGCCATAGGTCGAGCTGTCGAAAAGCGAGTACGCAAAGCTTCTGAGCACGGCGGCTCTCTGCGAAAGCTCCTCACGCGTCATCGTAAAGCTTTCCTCGATCTCCGTGATGCGCTGGATATTGTTTGAGGGCGAGGCATAGGTGTTTATCTTCAGCGACGGGCGCTCCGGAATGTCCTGCGGCGAGCTGCGGTAGCAGCCGTCCACCATCGCGGCTATTTCCTCGTCGCTTATATCCGTGGATACCTGCATGACGGCAACGGAACCGCTGTAGCTTTTCATCATTGCGTCTATCAGCGACTGAAGCTCCCGCGCGGAGCGAACGGTCTTCACTCCGCTTATCTCCTCCGCCGTGCGCTTGTAGGATATGTTTATCTCTATCTCATAATAGGATACGATGCGGGTTATGGAATGCGTCATGTAGTCCACGGCATATATGCCCATCGGGCTTTCGCGCGTTACCTCAAAGCAGGCTCTCGAGATATCGTCCTCCGCCGAACCGCTGTACTTCGCCGTGCGGATTATGCCATGCTCCGTCCCGTTATTTATAAGGTTGAGCAGCGCGCTCTTCATGCCTACGTAATTGCGCACCTCCTGAATGGATGAATCGTCCCTGAGTGAGGAATACTCCTCTTCATACGTTTCTTCATAGCGGTACTCCCTGTCAAACACGCCGGAGCAGCCGGAAAGCGCCATGCTCAAAAGGCATGCGGCGGCGGCAGCCCTGACTTTTTTGCCGTTACACATGGCCATCATCCCTCCGCGCTGTTTTTGTCAAATCCCTTGCCGAGTATCTCCTTCGTATCGGAAATTATCATAAAAGCCTTCGGGTCCGCCTCGCGGACTATGCGCTTTATCTCAACTATCTGGCGCTTTTTTATCGCGCACATGATAACCTTCTTATCCTTGCCGGTATAGGCGCCCATACCGCTCAGCTCCGTTACGCCGCGCCCCATGATGCGGTTTATCTCGTGGCTTATCTCCTCGTACTCGTCGCTTATTATGAAGGCGAGCTTGCCGTAATTAAGACCGTACAGCACCTCGTCCATCACCCTTGAGCTGACGAAGATACACACGACGGAATAAAGCGCCGCGTCCGCCTGGCGCGTCATTATCGCGTAGCCGATAACGATGGCCGCGTTCATGATGAGGATGAACTGCCCCATGTTTATGTACTGATACCTCATCCGCAGCAGCTTTGCAACGATATCCGTGCCGCCCGTGGTCGCGCCCGTGGCAATGACCGTCCCAAGGCCTGCTCCCATCAGCACGCCGCCATACAGCGCCGCAAGCAGCGGCTGCCGCGTGAACGATATGTTGAGCATACCAAGAACGTCAATGAGTACCGAAAGCGAGACGGTACCCACGGCGGAGTCGATCAGGAAGCGCCAGCCAAGCTTTTTCGCGCCGATGAGAAACACGGGAATGTTTATCACGATCATCATTACGCCCACGGGCAGGCGGAACAGGTAGTTCAGAATGGTTGAAATACCGGCTACGCCGCCCGTTACGAGCGAATTGGGGTAAATAAAAAACTTGTATCCCGCGGCGTACAGCGCCGCTCCCAATATTATTTTCACATATTTCAGGACATTGTCCCTTATATTTGCCTTCACTGATGCAGTCCAGTCCTTCTATACCTTTTGTTCTCTTCAGAATATCGCAATCTGTTCCTCGCCGGAATCCTCCGGCTTGAGCAGCGCGCCCGCCGCGGGCAGGCTCCGCACACGGTAGCGCGGAAGATTTTTTATCGCCGTTCTGTCCAGCCACTGCGCCGCCCGCAGGCGATACTTCGTCTTGAGAGTCATGACGGCCACGCCCTGTGTATCGCGCGAAGCCTTCGGCGCAAGCTGGGAGGAATTGAATATGAGCGCTCTGCCCTCCGTGGAGAACACGGCGATATCGCCCTCCTCCGTTATGGGCAGAATGGTTTTGAGCGCGGCTTTGTCGGAATACGCGCCCGTGAGCTTTTTGCGGTTCGTCTTCGTTGCATATGACGAAAGCTGCACCCTCGCCACCTTGCCGTTTTCGTAGAAGAACAGCAGCCCGGCGGAGTAATCTCCGGGATCCATGATGTATATCGGGCTCTCGCCCTCGTCCATCTGAAGCTTCGCGGGCAGGAACGTTCCGAGAGCCGAGGCCTTCGTATCCTCAAACTCGGATACACGCGTCTTATACACCTGGCATTTATCGGTAAATATGAGCAGCTCCGAGCAGTTCATGGCCTCAAAGCTCATGAACGCGCCGTCCTCTTCCTTATATTTCTGCTCGCTGTTCATGCGCAGAGACTGCGGCGTGATCTTCTTGAAATAGCCGTGGCGCGACATGAACACCGTTACGGGGTACTCCTCCACCTCTTCGGCAACGCTCATGGCCTCGGCCACCTCATGCTCAAAAACTATTTCCGTTTTTCGCGGCTCGCCGTACTTCTTTGCAACGTTCTCCAGCTCGCCGATAATTATCTTCTTTATCCTCTCGCGCTTTTTCTCAATGTCCTCAAGGTCGGCTATCTCGGCCTCCAGCGCAGACTTCTCATCTACGCGGCGGAGGATATATTCGCGGTTTATGTTGCGAAGCTTTATCTCGGCGACATATTCAGCCTGGATCTCGTCTATCCCGAAGCCGACCATGAGGTTCGGCACAACGTCCGCCTCATGCTCCGTTTCGCGGATGATTTTTATGGCCTTGTCTATATCGAGCAGTATGCGCTCAAGACCCTGAAGAAGGTGCAGCTTTTCGCGCTTCTTCTCCAGCTCGAAATGTACTCTCCTGCGGACGGACTCAACGCGCCACGCCGTCCACTCGTCGAGTATCTCGCGCACGCCCATAACGCGCGGCATGCCCGCCACCAGAATATTGAAGTTGCAGGAAAATGTATCCATAAGCTGCGTTTTTTTGAAAAGCTTCTGCATGAGCTTTTCCGGATCTGTACCGCGCTTGAGATCGATGGCAAGCTTGAGACCGCTCAGGTCGGTCTCGTCGCGCATGTCCGCTATCTCCTTCACAGCTCCCTGCTTTATAAGCTCCGCGACCTTGTCCATTATGGCCTCCACCGTCGCGGTATAGGGTATCTGCCGGATCTCGATGATATTCTGATCCTTTATATATTCCCACCTTGCGCGAACGCGGAAGCTTCCGCGCCCGGTCTCATATATCTGCTCCATGGCCTCGCGGTTGAATACAAGCTCTCCGCCGGTTGGGAAATCCGGCGCGGGCAGCGTTTCAAAGAGGTCGCAGTCCGGATTTTTAATGAAGGCCACAGCAGTGCGGCAGACCTCGGCGAGGTTGAAGCCGCATATCATGCTCGCCATGCCTACGGCTATGCCCTGGTTGGACGAAACGAGGATGTTCGGAAACGTCGTGGGAAGCAGCGCCGGCTCCTTCATGCTGCCGTCATAATTGTCCACAAAGTCCACAGTATCGCGGTCTATGTCCCTGAATATCTCCGCACAGACGGGTGCAAGCTTCGCCTCGGTATAACGCGACGCGGCATACGCCATATCGCGCGAATAGACCTTACCAAAGTTGCCCTTCGAGTCAACGAACGGCGCAAGCAGCGCCTCGTGACCCTTTGAAAGGCGCACCATCGTTTCATATATTGCAGAATCGCCGTGCGGATTGAGCCGCATCGTCTGACCCACGATATTGGCAGACTTCGTTCTCGCGCCGCCGAGCAAGCCCATTTTGTACATGGTGTAAAGCAGCTTGCGGTGCGACGGCTTGAAGCCGTCTATCTCCGGTATGGCGCGGGAAACGATAACGCTCATGGCGTAGGGCATATAATTCGTCTCCAGCGTATCGGTTATGGCCTGCTCAAGCACCTCCGCGCGCAGTCCCTCGACCTTTGAGGCGTCAACCTTCTTTGTCGAGCTTACTTCCTTCTTTTTTCTTGCCATATGATCGTTCCTTTAAAGAAATCAGTCAGTTTTTACGAAATATCGGCCAGATCGAGATATTTGTAGCCGTTATCGGCAATATGATCCTTTCTTCCCGCGAGATTATCGCCAAGAAGCATATCAAAAACTCTTGCCGTTGCCTCAACGTCCGTGGGCATTACCTTTATGAGCCGCCGCGTCTCCGGGTTCATCGTGGTGAGCCACATCATCTCCGGATCGTTCTCGCCAAGACCCTTCGAGCGGTTTATGGTATATTTCGCATCGCCAAGGCTCTTTACTATATCCGCCTTTTCCCTGTCCGAGTAGGCAAACCAGGTCTTGTCCCTGCATTGTATCTCATAAAGCGGCGATTCCGCGATATAGACATAGCCCTCGTCTATCAGCGTGGGCGTAAGCCGGTAGAGCATTGTAAGGATAAGCGTTCTTATCTGGAAGCCGTCAACATCGGCATCCGTGCAGATGATGACCTTGTTCCAGCGCAGGTTATCAAGACTGAAGGCGCTCATGTCCCTGCTGTGGCGGTTTTGTATCTCAACGCCGCAGCCCAGAACCTTGATGAGATCCGTTATTATTTCGCTCTTGAATATTTTGTCGTAATCCGCCTTGAGGCAGTTGAGGATCTTGCCGCGCACGGGCATTATGCCCTGATACTCCGCATCCCGGCTCGTTTTGCAGGAGCCCAAGGCCGAGTCGCCCTCGACGATGTATATCTCGCGGCGGCTTACGTCCTTCGTGCGGCAGTCGACGAACTTCTGGATGCGGCTCGTTATGTCAACGCTGCCGGTTATCTTCTTTTTAATGTTCTGCCGCGCCTTCTCGGCCGTTTCGCGGCTGCGCTTGTTTATGAGCACCTGCTCGGCGATCTTCTCGGCATCCATATGGTTCTCGATAAAGTATACCTCGAGCCGCTCCTTGAAGAACTCCGTCATGGCGTCCTGAATGAATTTGTTCGTTATCGCCTTTTTCGTCTGGTTTTCATACGACGTGCGGTTGGAAAAGCAGTTCGTTACAAGGACAAGGCACTCCTGAATATCCACGAAGCTTATTTTGCTCTCGTTCTTCTGATACTTGTTCTGGCTGCGGAGATAGGCGTCTATCGCCGAGACAAAGGCGCTGCGAACGGCCTTGTCCGGCGCGCCGCCGTGCTCCAGCCAGGAGGAGTTATGATAATATTCTATCCGGTTCACGCGGTTTGAAAAGCACATTGCGGCGGATATCTTAAGCTTGTATTCGCCCTTATCCTCTCTGTCGCGGCCCTTACGCTCCGTTTCCGTATAATACGGCAGCGTAAGCGAATCCTCGCCTGCTATCTCGCTGACGTAGTCTATTATGCCGTTTTCGTAAAGAAAGTCTGTTGTTTCAAATTTGCCCTTCCTCTGGCGGCGGAAGCGAAATGTTACACCTTTATTAACTACTGCCTGACGTTTCAGCACGTCGAGATAATACTCGTCCGGGATATCGATATCCGTAAAAACCTCGATATCCGGCTTCCAGCGCGTAAGGGTGCCGGTGCGCTTCCCCTTTTCCTCAACGCAGCTCAGGCCGCCGACATTCTGGCCCTTTTCAAAGTGGAGACTGTATTTTCTTCCGTCACGCCAGACGGTAACATCCATGTACTCGGATGAATACTGCGTCGCGCAGGCACCGAGGCCGTTCAGACCGAGGGAATACTCATAGTTTTCCCCTTCCTTATTATCATACTTGCCTCCGGCGTAAAGCTCGCAGTAGACCAGCTCCCAGTTATAGCGCTGCTCGTTGGGGTTAAAGTCCAGCGGGCAGCCGCGTCCAAAATCCTCCACCTCAATGGAGCCGTCCTCATAGGCTGTGAGCACAATGAGCTTGCCGTGCCCCTCGCGCGCCTCGTCTATGGAATTGGACAGGATCTCAAAAACGGCGTGCTCGCAGCCCTCAAGCCCATCCGAGCCGAATATGACGCCCGGCCGCAGTCTGACGCGATCCGCGCCCTTGAGCATGGATATGCTCTCGTTACCGTAATTTTCAGAGCCGCTCTTCTTCATCAGTACCCTCCGTACATAAGTTTCATTGCATACATTATAAATGTATCATATTGCGGCGGATAAATCAAGCCCGAGCTTTTGCTGTAAGGGTATTGCAAATTTTGCCGTGCTCTGCTGCATGCTTTCCTTATTGCACGTCATTAAGCGGAAGCGGCACGACCGAAGAATCCCACAAATCATGCTGTCATTCAGAGCCTGCGCAAGCAGGCGAAGAATCCCCCCGTTGGTTGCTGAAGGGCAGCGGCGGCCTCCTCTCAAGCTCTGCTGTCATTCTCGCGCTTTGCGTGGGAATCCCCTGGATGGTTCCACCAGGATAACGACAACGTACTGCCCAGCCCCTGACTGGGGGATTCCACGGGGTACTGGCGCACCCCTCTGAATGACGGAAACTTCAAGTCTCCGCGTCCACGGCGGCGACCCTCCGCGTCCACGATGCACCGTCTCCGCGTCCGCATCCGCCGCCTCACCCCGGCGGTGTAAATATATCACTTGACATATTCGCCTATATTTGTTATATTAAAATTAACTATAATTCTCCAATATATTAACTTGACATTTTGATGCAATTCATAATCGCTTATTAAATATGCTTACCCTGCCCGAGGGCTACAGATATATTTTACAACGAGGAGGAACCAACATGTCAAAACGCATTGGAAAACTGCTGTCTCTCATTCTCGCGCTCACCCTTGTCCTGTCAGTCTGTCCGCCGGCCGGCGCCACGGACGACGATCCGGAAATCAGCGGCTACGCCACAATATCCGTCGAGGCCTTCACCATCGGCGGCGGATATCTTGTCGCTCCGGTATCCTTCCCCATCCACGAGGGCGAAAACGCCGCCCAGACCCTGCTCCGTCTCCTTGACCAGTATGGCTACACATACCGCTATACCGGCAGGCCGGAGGCCAACTTCTATCTTTCCTCGCTCAGCGGCGGGCGGATCAATTATCTGCCGATAGACGCGAATGTCCCCGAGGTGCTGCGCGGGCAGATAGCCCTGCACGGCGGGATGAACGTGAATTACTCCAACCGCACCGCAGGCTCCCTCGGCGAATTCGACTATACCTCCGGCTCAGGCTGGATGTACTGTATCAACAACACTTTTCCCGAAGTTGGCTTCTCGGACAAAACGCTGCGCAACGGCGACGTAATGCGCGTTCAGTTCACCCTTGCATATGGGCGGGACATCGGCGGCAGCTATTCCATGGGTCCCGATTTCCCCGGCTCGGACTATTACCCCGTGCCGAACAAGGATGAGCTGACCGTCAGCATAGCCGAATTTCTAGGCGAAAACAATTATATTCCCGCTTCGGCTCTCGTTGAGGTCTCAAAGCTCTGCGAGGCTGACGAGGGCATGTACTATACCCCCGAGCAGATACACGCCATCGCCGTCTACCACGCGGGGTATACGGACGTTGACCAGTACACCGTCGGAGACGAATACGTCCCGCTTTACGATAATTCCGGCGCATACTTTGCCTGCGCCGTCCCTCTGCTCGACGCTTCCGGCGCTCCGGCGGGGCACATAAACGTCGGCGCGATAAAAAACGGCCTGAATTTTTATCTGACGGATCCGTTTGCAAGCAACTACACCAATATAAAGACGCACGCCGATAACGGCGAATGCGTCAGATATTCCCCGCCCTTCATATACTATCTTGCCGACCCTGAAGCGGAGCAGCAGTACGGCTATCCGCCAAATTCAAACGTCTCCGTCCAGTCCGATACGGCGGATGCGCAGGAGGAAATACCGTTTACGGCAAACAGCGATTATTTTAACGACAAAAATTATCAGCGAAACAAAACCTTCCTTGAATGGCTCGAGCTTCAGAACGCGCGCAGCAATCCGTCGCTCGGAAGCGGCGAGCTTCGCCGGGTCCATAACAGGGCTCTGATGAGCTGGCTCACATGGAAGGACTCTCTCGGCGAAGCCGGAGAAGCGCTCAGCACCTCGGGAGAAAACCTTTCCGTCGGCCTTGCCTGCGACCTCACCTCCGAGCGCTACGCCTCGATATCTGAAGGTAACCGCGTTTATTACGGCGGCAACCAGAGCTGGGTTCCAGATGATTTTACTTTCAGACGCAATACCACGCGGGATACCATGACGGCTGAACTCTTCAGAGAAAAGGGCTGCGGCGCCGTGGCCTTTGCCGACTGTATTCTGTATTATATCCAGAAGGATTACGCAACCTATTACAAGCTGCTGAAGCATAATCATGAATCCAAATATATTTTTGACCTCACCACAGATATTCGGAATCCCGACTACGATAATTTCAACGAATGGTATACACTTTCAGCAGACGGTACCATGAGTAAGGAAACCTATCTCGACTTTTTGGACTTTTATGCTTCCATGGGAGAAATCCCCAGTAAATCAGGTACTTCATTGGACGATTTGGATATAGCATTTTTGGCCTTAAGCGACCACACAGATTACAACGCTGTTAAAAGCTTTCCGGTAAAAGGCTTGTTTCCATCTCATGACATCGAAACAGTCGAAAACTTTTTAATTGAACAGTTAAGCAATGGCGTACCTGTTTTTTTTCTTAATTCAAATGTCGACAATAAAATAACTCAATACCTTTTAAATGATCCTGAGCAGGCCGCTGCCGTCGGATTGAGTAAAATTCAAAATTTTGATAATCATTGGATGACAGCAACAAAATTTTTCCGCAACGTTACTTTTGGAGATACTCACATTGCCTTTGCCACCTGGGGAAGGCGCATTTCCATTAACGTTGAGCTTCTGCAGCTGGACGGAAAATACTATCCACATTTTTACGCATACAAAATTATTCCGGACTGAAGGAGGACCGTCTAATGTATCCTTTGGATTATGTAGCCGACTATACGCCTGAACAGCTTGCTGATATTGCCTGCGAGTTATTCATGAAGAACGTTTATAATAGTCCCCCATTTGAAATTTTCCTTTTTCTCATGCCGGTACTGACCATTGCTCTCTCCTTTTGCAAAAGAAAGCTTTGGGGACTTCTTCCTTCCTTCTGCATCGGTATTGCCGTAATTTTACAAACCATCATTATGCTTTTCAAAACAAGTCTGTTCTACGGCATCCGGACAGAACCGGTGATGTGTGTTTACTCATATCCTTATTATGTATATTTCGCGCTTTTTCGCAGGCTGTTTATCTGCCTCGCTCTGTTCTTCGCGATACATTACGGCTTCCCCGTTCTCAAAAGGCACGTGCAGCACAAGAGGGAAATCAGCCAGTACATGAAGTTCAAACGTGAGCAGGATAAGCTGGAATGATTCCACTAATGACTGACCCGCAAAGGAGGTTTATATAATGTATCCTTTGGACTATGCAGTCGACTATACGCCTGAGGAGCTTGCTGACATTGCATGCGAATTGTTTATGCATGACGTTTATAATAGTCCGCCATTTGAAATCATTCTTTTTCTCATGCCCGTACTGACCATTGCTCTCTCCATTTCCAAAAAGGAAATTCGTGGGCTTATACCGTCCTTCTGCATCGGTCTTGCAATAATTGTGCAAACCATCATCATGCTTTTCAAAACACGTCTATTTTACGGAATCTGTACAGACCCACCGTTCATTGTTCCCCCATTTTCCGGTTTTGTTTACAGAGCACTTTTCTCCAAGCTGTTTATCTGCCTCGCATTGTTCTTCGCGATACATTACGGCTTCCCCGTTCTCAAAAGGCATGTGCAGCACAAGAGGGAAATCAGCCAGTACATGAAGTTTAAACGTGAGCAGGATAAGCCGGAATACAGGGATTCCGGTAATTAAGGAGGTTTTCTGATATGTCTCCTGCCGCCGAAATGTTTCTTTATAACATTTGTCAAAACGTTGCAGTTGCTATTATTTTCCTTTTGCTGCCCCTTGCTGCAATTCTGCTCTC
>CAKTED010000037.1 GCA_934546725.1 uncultured Oscillospiraceae bacterium
TTGCGCCGCCAGCGGGCGCTCCGTCCGCAGAACATCCGCAGTTGGCGCAGAACCTGACGTTATCATCCATCGGCGCTCCACAATTTTTACAGAATGCCATTTGTTTTCCCTCCAATTTTATTCTCAAAGCGGCATTATGCCGTTTTGCTTATTTTAGTATAAGCCGACGGCTTTTGCAAGCCATTCCGTCATTTTTCAAAAGGAAATTTATAATCAAGGCCGTACATATCGCGAACGGCGCAAAGCTCCTTCTGCACTCCCTCTCCGACAGGTACTCCCCTGTCCTTCCGCTCCTGCCATGCAAGATATTCCTTCTCCCCGGCGGTATAAATGCGGTCGTGTCCCGGGGCCTTTTTTGACGCGCGCAGCTCGCGCAGAATGTCGCCCGCCGTCTTTTTGAATCTCTCCGCTCCCATAAAGGCCCCGGTATCTATCGCAAGGAAGAAGTGTCCGAGCGGATAGGGCTTTTTCTCTCCGTGCTCGCCAATGCCCGTAAGCATCTTCATATAGCTGCCCGCCTGGAGCGCAGCCGAAAGGATCTCAACGAGCGCGGCATAGCCGTAGCCCTTATAGCCCGCGGTCTCCTCGCCGATCCCGCCCAGCGGAGCCAGCGCGGCTTCCCCGGTCGTGAGCGCCTTAAGTATCTCATCGCTGTCCGTCATCGTGCCGCCGTCCGCGGTTATGACGAGCCCCGCCGGAGTCGGCTTCCCGCTGCGGCTGTAATACTCTATCTTTCCGCGCTGGATAATACTCGTAGCACAGTCTATCACAAACGGGAACTCCTCATCCGTCGGCAGTCCGAAGGTGAGCGGGTTCGTCCCCATCATGTTCTCGACGCCGAACGTGGGCGCTATTGACGGGCGCGCGTTCGTTCCGCACATGCCTATCATATTTTCCTTCGTGGCCATCGTGGCATAATATCCGGCTATGCCGAAATGCGTGGAATTTCTCGCCGCCACCATACCCATACCGCATTTTTTCGCCTTTTCCACCGCCATGGCCATGCAGTGCCGGGCTATGACCATGCCCATGCCGTTGTGTCCGTCCACGACGGCCGTGGTGGGCGTTTCGCGCAGCACCTCAAGCTCAGTTACGGGATTGAGTATGCCGCTGCGTATGCGATCAATATATATCGGTTTAAACCTGTTCACACCGTGGGATTCTATCCCTCGGCGATCGCTTTCCATGAGAACATCCGCGCATATCTCAGCGTCAGCCTTCGGCACTCCCGCCGCCATGAACGCATCGCGCATGAAGCTGCCGATAAGCTCCCATGATACACAGGGTCTTGTTTCCATTGCCTGCCCCATCCTTCTTTCAGCGTATTCCGCCGCAGCGCAACCAACCAGTGCTTCTCCCGCGGCATGATTATTAATCATATCATTTCAACCGCAAAAGTTCAATACGCCAATCTGTCAAAAAAGCATTTCTGCGAAATTGTGTCCCGCTCAAAACTCGAGGCTGTTATCCTCGCCGATGGACTTTATGATGGCCAGAGACTCAAGCTTAAGACCCATGCCGCGCAGCAGCTTGCCGCCCTCCTGGAAGCCCTTTTCTATCGCAATACCGCAGCCGCAGAGGGTGGCTCCAGCCTGCTCGATTATGGACTTCAGCCCAAGCACCGCCTGTCCGTTTGCAAGAAAATCGTCAATTATAAGTATGCGATCCTCAGGATACAGATATTTTCTGGAAACCACCATCGTATAGTCGTTCCCATGCGTAAATGAATGAACCTTTGCTGAATAAAGCTCGGAGTCCAGATTGCTTGTTTTGGACTTTTTTGCAAAGACGACCGGCACCTCAAAAAACTGCGCAGTAACGCAGGCAATACCGATGCCCGACGCCTCGACTGTGAGTATTTTATTCACGCCGTCGTCCCCGAAAAGGCGAAAAAACTCTTTCCCCATCTCGCGATATACCTTCCAGTCCAGCTGATGATTAAGAAAGCTGTCCACCTTCACCACACCGCCTGGGCGCACCTCGCCATACTGCCTTATCATGTCCTCAAGATATTTCATTTTCTCTCTCACCTTAAATTATTTATTCAAACAACAGGATTCAGCTCTCTTACCGAGCTTTCAAACCATGCTATCTCCTGAATCTCCATCAGCGACGGAGCCACGCCCTTTTCAATGCGCAGTCTGCCGCTGTTATCATACACAGGCCCCTCGAAGGGGTTGAAGTTCGTGTTATTGATAAGCCCTCGAAAGATGTCCAAAAGGCGCACTGCGTTTCTCCCCACAACGAAGTTTACGGGCAGAACATCCATAACGCCAGTACTCATTCCCCAGCCAAAGTGGATCGGATTGCCGTCAATATTTCTGCTTTCAAGCAGGCGTGTACGTCCCTGAATGGCATCGTTTATAACGGTATCGTAAAACGGCTCCCAGTCAAAGGTGGCCGCCGCGTAGCTCTCAAGCGGATAGCCGAGGCGGTTTATCTGATAAAGCTGGGCGTAAACCTCGTTAAACGCCTTGCGCTCAAGGTGATTATCCGGCGAATGGCGGCAGAACGCCACATCAGCGCCGCAGGCGGCAAATTCCGTCCTTGCATGATCGTGCTCGCTCCAGTCGTTCACTCTTTGCAGGCGGTAATCCAGCACTATCGCCTTGGGATTCGTCAGCCGTGCGCCAAGGGCAAAGGCATTTGCCTCATAGCAGGTGTTCCGCCCCTCCGAAAAGCCCATGACATCCATATAGCCGATAAGCCCCGTCTGGCTCATGGCTCCGGCAAAAACACCGCACAGGAACGTTATGTCATACATTTTGCTGAAATAAGTATTAAGGTTTTTACCCTCGTGCGGAGTATCGCAGTTGAGGACTATCATCTCCGGGTTTTCCAGCGCAATGCGCAGGCTTGCGTCAGACATTGTCGGGCAGGTCGTGAAAAGCACGTCCGGCTTATCCTCTATCAGCTCAAGCAGCTGCTGATAGCATTTTTCCTTATCGGAGGTATCAATGCCAAACTTCTGCATTACCTGAAGCCTGTCACTGTATTTTTTTACAACGCGCTCTATTGCAACGGCATGGCAGCGGGTAAATATATTCGTTCTGTAAGTTCCGTCAAAGGCAAAGGCCACCTTCAGCTTGCCGCGTGCTCTGCTCCGCTTTGCCGGAGTAACGGTGTCCTCGGCCTCGACCTCCATGGTATCCCGCTGGCGGCTTCCAGACGCAAGCAGAAACTGTGCCCGGCAGTTTCTGATCCTGCGCACAAGCTGGCGCGGCTTTTCCATATACGGATATCCGTATATGCCGATATATTCCACCATGGCGTCGCCTGTCGTCATGTTCATATCCGGCATTTTTGCCGCCTTATATGCCTCGCGGAAGCTGCGGAAGGTCTGGTTTATAACCGTCTCAACGTTATCCGTGATATCGGGGCGGCTTTTCAGCAGAGCCTCGGTGTATTTCACCAGCCTGGTAAAATTGCCGCGCTTTGAAAACCACAGGTTATCAAAGTACATTCTTCGATCATAGTCAAGGAACTCGTAGTAAATGGATATTTCCGTATTGCTCTCGTCGCGCTCCGGAATCAGGCGCGTCACGTTTGCATACACCGATGCCGCCCCGACATAGTTCAGTATGCTTACACGTTTATTGCCCTCCTGAACGTAATAGCGGTTCATATATTCGTACACCTTGATGTGCTCACGAATACCCTCTCTGAGCTGGCTGGAATATACGGCCTGCCACTTGAGCGCAAACTCGGTATCGTCCGCAAGCAGCGGCATGAAGTTCCCCGCAAAGGAATTGCTCCTTGACGCCATGCGCGTACCGATGACCTTTTTCAGCGGGATCTCATGATAGCCAAGGTTGATCTCGCCGACGATCTCAACGCCGTGCAGCCTGTCCTCCAGTACGGGCAGATAGCCCTTCCACTCGTTTTTTGAATGCTCGGATAAAAACCTGCGCCCCAGCTTGCGGGCCGCCTGATACGCCGCGCGGCTTTCCTGATCCGCCATAAGTCTTCCCCTTCCTTCCCTGATTTCTGTTCCGCTGCGCATGTCTGCACATGCATGACTGATTATATCATTATAATTTCTTTAATACAAGGTTACAATTAAAATCCTAAAATAATTTAATAAATTTATATCCATTCTTCGCGGAATGTGGTAAAATCAAGGCGTATTTATACGGTATTTCAGGAGGTGGACTCTATCAGAAAGCAGCTTGAGCCCGAGCGTCCCGCAAATCCCGCCCGCATCACTGCCGAGACCGATATCGGCCTGAGCGAGGCGGAGGTAGCGCAGCGCGTCAGCGAGGGCTATGTAAACGTTTCCACAGACTCCAATACTCGCTCCGTCAGGGAGATAATCTGCAAAAACGTTTTTACCTACTTCAACCTTATCTTTTTTTTCCTGGCGGCCTGCGTCATACTCGTCGGCTCGTTCCGCGACCTGACCTTCATGCCGGTCATTATCATCAACACCGTTATCGGCATCTTTCAGGAGCTTCGCTCAAAGAAAACTCTCGATAAGCTCTCGCTCCTCGCCGTGCCGAACGCCCGCGTTATCCGCGCCGGGCAGGAAATGAGCATAAGCTCCACGGAGGTCGTGCTCGACGACATCATGCTACTCTCGGCGGGCGACCAGATATCGGCGGACGCCGTTCTCCTGGACGGCGCCGTGCAGGTAAACGAGGCCATGCTCACCGGCGAAACGGACGAGATCCCCAAGACGGCGGGAAGCAGTCTTCTCTCCGGCAGCTTCGTCGTGGCCGGAAACTGCCGCGCACGCGTCGAGGCCGTGGGCAGCGATTCCTACATATCAAAGCTCAGCCGCGAGGCAAAGCGGATGAAAAAGCAGAGCAAGTCGGAAATGATGCGCAGCCTCTCCCGCCTTGTAACGGTCATAGGCTTCGCCATAATCCCCGTGGGCCTGCTGCTGTTCTATAATCAGCACACAACGCTCGGGCTTGATATGAAGCGCAGCGTCGTTTCCACTGTCGCGGCGATAATAGGCATGATCCCCGAGGGGCTGTACCTCCTCACGACCGTCGCTCTCGCCGTGAGCACCATAAAGCTCGCGCAGAAGCGCACGCTCGTCCACGATCTGAACTGCATTGAGGCCCTCGCGCGGGTGAACGTCCTCTGCGTTGATAAAACCGGCACGATCACAAAGCCCTCCATGAACGTTGAAGAGCTTGTCATCCTCGACCCTGACCGTTTTTCTCCGGACGACGTTATGGCCATCCTGCGCGACCACGTGGAAAACCTTCACGATTCAAACGAAACAGGCGCAGCGCTCGCAAAGCGCTTCGGCGGCAGCGAATATCGCCCCGCACGCTCCGTAATAGCATTCAGCTCCGCCACAAAGTACAGCGGCGCCGTTTATAATGACGATGAGACGTATCTCCTCGGCGCGCCGGACATTCTCCTCGCGGGACGCTACGGTGAGTTTGCCGAGGTCATTCAGCCCTATGCCGACAGCGGCATGCGCGTTCTGCTCTCGGCCATGTATGACGGCGACCTTGAGGCCGACGGCTTCGACTGTTCAAAAATATACCCCATAGCGCTCATTCTGCTTTCAAACGACATACGCGACAATGCCCGCGCCACCTTTGAATATTTCGAGCGGCAGAACGTTGAGGTGAAGGTCATATCCGGCGATAATCCGGCGACGGTCTCCAACATAGCTCTCAAGGCAGGGATAAAGGGTGCTGAAAACTATGTCGACGCCACCACCCTTACAAACGAAATAAAGCTTCGCGCCGCCGCCGTGCAGTACACGGTTTTCGGCCGCGTAACGCCGGAGCAGAAGAAAAAGCTCGTTCTCGCGCTCAAGGCGGCGGGAAAAACCGTGGCCATGACGGGCGACGGCGTAAACGACGTTCTCGCGCTCAAATCCGCCGATTGCAGCGTTGCCATGGCGTCCGGCAGCGATGCCGCCTGCCAGGTATCGCAGCTCGTTCTGCTCGATTCCGATTTTGCCTCCATGCCGTCCGTCGTTGACGAGGGCCGCAGGGTCATAAACAACATTGAACGCTCGGCCTCGCTATTCCTTGTGAAAAACATCTTCTCCTTCACTCTCGCGGTAATATCCATGATAGCCGTGCTCCCATACCCCGTTACTTCGGCGCAGCTTTCGCTCGTAAGTGTGCTTACGATCGGCATTCCGTCCTTTTTCCTCGCGCTGGAGCCGGACGTAAAGCCGATAAGCGGGCGCTTTCTGACAAACGTTCTTCTCAAAGCGCTTCCGGCGGGCATTACGGACGTTCTCGTCATTCTCGGCGTTATAGCGTTCAGCTTCGCCTTTGATATGCCGAGCGATCAGATGTCCACGGTTTCCGCGATACTCATGAGCGTCGTCGGTCTGCTGATGCTCTACCGGACCTGTACGCCGTTTTCAAAAATGCGTAAGGTCCTCTTCATCGGTATTCTCGCGATCTTCAGCTTCTGCGTGCTGTTTCTCAAGAATCTTTTCGCGCTCTCGCCGCTCAATTATGGCGAGGTCCTCGTGCTCGTCGTCTTCTCCATCTCGGCGCTGCCGATAATGGACTTCGTAAACAAAAGCCTCACCCTATTCAAGGATTGGGTACACAGGAAAAAATCAAAAAACAGAAATGGATGAATTAACGTGGTCAGATTTTACATTGCACTTTGGGCGGCAAAGCTCTCGCAGCTTCTTCTGAGACTGCTTGGCCGCAAGGGGACATATTTTGCCGGCAAGCTCGCCATAAAGCTGTGTCCGGACTTTCTCGCGCGTATCGGGCGGCCCAAAACGCTCATAGGCGTTACGGGAACGAACGGCAAAACCACAGTCAGCAACATGCTGAACGATATTTTTGGCAGCTGGGGCATGGACATTGTAAATAACCGCTACGGCTCAAATATCAATGCCGGCGTGGCAAGCGCGCTCATCGAAAGCGCCGGTCTCGGCGGCAGGTGCAGAAAGGAGTTTGGCGTGCTGGAGATAGACGAGCGCAGCGCGCGGCTTATTTACCCCTATCTCAAGCCGGACTATCTGCTCATAACCAACCTTTTCCGCGACTCCATGCGCCGCAACGCGCACCCGTGGTATATCGCGGACATTCTCAGCCGCTACATCCCCGCCGAAACAAAGCTGATCCTCAACGCGGACGACCTAATTTCATCCTCCGTCGCCGCGCATAACGAGCGGCGGTATTTCGGCATCGACCGTTTGCCGAACGAGCCGGACGCGAGGGAAAACATCGTTCAGGATGTTCGCATCTGCCCCAACTGCTCCGAGCGCCTTGTTTTTGACTTCCGCCGCTACAATCACATAGGCCGCGCGCACTGCCCTCGCTGCGGCTTTGCCTCGCCCGAGCCCGACTACCGTCTGAGCGCCCTGGACTTTGCCGGAGGCCGCATGACCGTTTGTGAGCATGGCTCCGAGCATGATTACAGGCTCACCTCCGACGCGCTTTATAACATCTATAATTCTCTTTCCGTCATTGCCCTGCTGCGTGAGCTTGGCTACGGCGCGGATAAAATTGCCACCGCCTTCGACTCGCTTGAGGTCGTGAGATCCCGCTTCTGGCAGGAGGAGATCGGCGGGAAGCCGCTCACCGTCATTATGGCAAAGGGGCTTAACGCCGTCGCCTGCACGCGCTCGTTTGACTATGTAAGCTCCATTCCCGGCACGAAGAGCGTGGTCCTCATGCTGGACGACGTTTTTGACGAGAAGGAGTCGTCCGAAAATATTGCCTGGCTGTACGACGCGGACTTTGAATTTCTCGCCGACCCGTCGATCCTGCAGATCGTCACCGTCGGCATACGCTCGCTCGACAGCCGCATGCGCCTGCTCATAGCGGGCGTCCCCGAGGAGCGCATAGTTGCCGTGCGCGACGAAAAGGACGCCGCGGCGCTTGTTGACATCAGCTCTCCCGATAAATTTTTCCTGCTCTACGAGCTTTACCGCCACGATTCGGCCGTTGCCGTGCGCGAGCAGATAGCCCGACGCATGAAGGAGGCGCAGACAAAATGATAATAGAACGTCTTTATCCCGAGATCGCCAACCTTTTCGGCGATTCGGCAAACTTCAAATATCTCCGCGAGTCCATCCCGGACGCCGAGTTTATCGAAACCGGGCTTAACGAAACGCCCGCCTTTCTTTCGCGCGACGTTTCGCTCGTCTACATGGGGCCGATGAGCGAAGGACACCAGCTGCTTGCGCTTGAGCACCTGCGCCCGTACCGTGACCGTCTTGCTCAGATGATAGTCGGCGGAGTGCATTTTCTGATGACGGGCAACAGCTTTGAGCTTTTCGGGCACTCCATTGAGCAGAACGGCGAAAAGCACGAGGCACTCGGCCTTTTGGATTTTTCCTCCCGCTGTGACACAGGCCGCAGATATAACGGATTTTTTCTCGGCGACTTTGACGGCATAAAGCTCACGGCGTTCAACAGCCGCTTCAGCCACTCCTGGCCCGGGGGAAAATGCAGCGGCTTTGCCAACGTTCTGCGCGGTATCGGGCTTAACGAAGGATGCAATTTTGAGGGCGTGAAAAAGAACAACTTTATCGGAACGTACCTTCTCGGGCCGCTGCTGGTTCTGAACCCGCTGTTTACCGCCCGCCTTATGGAGGAGCTTGGCCTGCCCGGCGCGAAGCCCGCGTTTTTCGAGCAGTCCATGGAGGCCTATGAGCGCAGACTCGGCGAATTCGAGGACGAACGGAGGAAGCTGGACTGATGGCACGCTACGCTCTGTTTGACCTTGACGGTACGCTCACCGATCCCGAGGAAGGCATAACCCGAAGCGTCGCTCACGCGCTGGCGCATTTCGGCATTGAGGTCTCCGATCTCAGGTCGCTGAGAAAATTCATCGGACCTCCGCTCAAGGACTCGTTCATGGAATTCTACGGTTTTTCCGAGGCCGACGCGCTGACGGCGATAGATAAGTACCGCGAGCGCTTTTCCACCGTCGGCATATTTGAAAACCGGCTCTACCCAGGTATGGAAAGCGTTCTTTCACGGCTTTGCGGCGACGGCCTCACTCTTGCCGTAGCCTCCTCAAAGCCGGAAATATACGTAAAGCAGATCGTCGAGCATTTTGGCCTGAGCCGTTTTTTTGCGGCCGTCTGCGGCAGCGAGCTCGACGGCCGCAGGACCGATAAGGCCGAGGTGATAAGCTACGCCCTCGCCGCTCTCTCCTCCCCGCCCGCTGCCGACTGCATCATGGTCGGCGACCGAAAGCATGATATCGTCGGCGCGAAGAAAAATTCGCTCCGCTCCGTCGGCGTGCTCTACGGCTTCGGCAGCCGCGATGAGCTGCTTCACGCCGGTGCCGACCGCCTGGCCGAATCCGTCAGCGATGTGTATGATGCGGTTTCGGTAATGTGATATTTATAAAAATGAATCCGACCTGTAAAAGCGGGTCGGATTTGTCTTTCTTTTATGTACAGAACATGCCATTTTATGTTTTGTTAATGTTTCTTCTTCGTTGCCTCTCTGCGAGGGGCAACAGGCTCTTGTCGCCTTCGGCAACATTACGGAAATCATTTCTACTCGCGCCCCTCTGCGAGGGGCGACGGATATCCACGGAATCATCCATGATCCCCCACATGATTTCTACTCACGCCCCTCTGCGAGGGGCGACCGAGAGTTGAAGCCTTCCTCGAGCAGGAGCTTGTATTTCTACTCACGCCCCTCTGCGAGGGGCGACATCTTGCTCGCGAACGCGACGAACGCCGCTGCGGCATTTCTACTCACGCCCCTCTGCGAGGGGCGACAGCAATTTGTCACAAAAACTTCAGCGTATTTTGAGACAAATCGCCAAAAAATGCGCAGTTATTTAGCATAATTTTCCATTCAGCTTTCATTTGTGCCACAAATACCTGCGCAAATCGCGGGAATATTTGCGCCAACCTCCCGCAAAATCATGGTCAGGCGGGGTCGGCGCTAAAAAATCAGTGCGCTTCCGGCTTCCACAAGAGGCTTTTTCCCCATGGTCTCTATTCGATTCTCATAGGAATTACCCAGGCGATAGAAGCGAACCGAATCCTGCTCCATATCAATAGCTCTTTCCAGCTCATTCTTCAGAACCACCAGCTGCGAGGCATCGAGAAGCACCTCAAACACGGAGTTTTGTACGCGCATGCCATGGCGTTCACATATCTTTGCGACCTTGCGCAAACGCTTCTGTCCGGCGGCAGATGACGTAT
>CAKTED010000038.1 GCA_934546725.1 uncultured Oscillospiraceae bacterium
CGCCTGGGCAAACGACAACACCGAGGTCATCGCCTTCGCTCTTCAGAATGAGGGCTACACCGTCGGCATCCCCACGCTTGGCAGCCAGGACACCATCGCCCCCGCCGTTTCCAAGGGCAACTCCACCCTGCTCGACTGGATCAATAACGAGATAAAGGAGCTTGGCAAGGAGAACTTCTTCCACGCCGACTATGAGGCAACGCTCGTTGACACCTACGGCCTTGACTATGAGGAGAGCCTCGTTGTCGAGGGCGGCGAGGTAAAGTAAGCTTCCCCGCTCCGCGGCTTAGACTGTATAATCAGGCCTCTCCGTTTTTTTCGGAGAGGCCTCATTTTGTGTCCGGGCGTGTGCGGTGAGTTTATTATCCGCTGTCATTCAGAGCCTGCGTAAGCAGGCGAAGAATCCCCCCGATGGTTCCAACGTATTGCTCTGCCCCCGACCGGGGGATTCCACGGCCTGCGGCCTCTGAATGACGGAGGCTTCCGGGCTTCCGCGTCCACGGTTGTCGTACCGCCCTGCCCCTCCGTGGGGGATCCCCGCTTCGCGAGGATGACGGCGGAGGGCGCGGCCCTCACGCGTCCACATTGCCGCCGCACCCTGCACCGCACTTCAACTCTCACACGTCATTCAGAGGGAGCGAAGCGACCGAAGAATCCCCCAAATGGTTCCTCCATGGTAACGACACTCATTCTTCCATTCCGCTGTCATTCTCGCGCTCCACGCAATATTGCCTTTGTAAAACGAACAAACATATGCTATACTTTCCTCAGAAGCGGCTATGCCGCAAATCAGCGGAGGTGTGCCATGTCCGTAAAAATTCTCGCCGTGGGCGACGTTGTAGCGCCCGCGGGGCTTGATTATCTTGCAAAGCATCTCAGAAGTCTCATAAAGCTCAGCGGCGCGGCGTTCACCGTGGTAAACGGCGAAAACGCGTCCCAGCTGGGCATAACGCCGCGCCAGGCCGACGATATTCTCGCCGCCGGGGCGGACGTCATAACGCTCGGGAACCACAGCTTCAGCCGCCGCGAGATATTCGATTATCTTGACGACAGCCCGTATATCCTGCGTCCGGCCAATTTTGCGCCGCAGTCGCCCGGGCGCGGCGCGGGAGTTTACGATTCGCCGTTCGGCAGCGTGCGGGTAATAAACCTCATAGGCCGCTGCTCTATGGATTTCGGCCCTGATAACCCGTTTCTGCTGGCGGAAAAGCTGCTGAAGGAGAAGCCCTGCACCGTAACGCTCGTGGATTTCCACGCCGAGGCCAGCTCTGAAAAGCTCGCCATGGGCTATATGCTTGACGGGCGCGTTTCCGCCGTGTGGGGTACGCATACGCATGTGCAGACCTCGGACGCCTCCGTGCTGCCGCGCGGAACGGGCTATATCACAGACCTCGGCATGACCGGTCCGGCGATATCCGTCCTCGGCATAAGGCCCGAGCAGTCCATAGCGATGTTCAGAGGCGACCCGAAGGAGCGCTTTTCCGCCGCGCCTGGGCCGTGCAAGCTGGAGGGCGCGGTTTTTGAGATAGATGAAAAAAGCGGGCTCTGTCTCGGCGCGCAGGCCGTTCGCATAACGGACTGACGGGAGCGCGGCGTATGATAAAAATCGTTCACGCGGCCGACCTGCATCTTGACTCCGCCTTTTCCTCGCTTTCGCCGGAGCAGGCAGCGCGGATGCGCGAGGAGCAGCGGGATATTCTCTTCCGCCTCGTTGACGGGGCGGAGAGGTTCGGCGCGCAGCTGATATTTCTCGCGGGCGACCTTTTCGATTCCGCCCGCTGCCATGCCCAGACTCAGGAGGCGCTCTGCGCCGCGCTCGGAAGGACGCGGGCAAGGGTCTTCATCGCGCCGGGAAACCACGACGCCTTCGCGCCCCGCTCGCCGTGGAAGCGCATGCGCCTGCCGGAAAACGTCCACGTTTTTACGGACCCCGAGCCTGAGCCTGTCGAGCTTTCCGGTCTCGGCTGCACCGTCTGGGGCGCGGCCTTTACGGGAAGCGGCGCAGAGCGGCCTCTCGCGGGCTTTCGCGCGGACGGAACGGGGCTGAACCTCATGGTCCTGCACGGCGACACGGAAACGCCCGGCAGCCCCTACGGATACATCCCGCGCGAGGATATCGCCGCCTCGGAGCTTGACTATCTCGCGCTGGGGCACATACACAAATTCAGCGGGGCGCTTCGCGCGGGCAGGACGTTTTACGCCTACCCCGGCTGCGCCATTGGCCGGGGCTTTGACGAAACGGGCGAAAAGGGCGCGATCTTTGCCGAGGTGTCCGCCGGGAGCTGCCGCCTCGAGCTCGTGCCGCTCGGCGCGAGACGGTACGAGACCCTTGAGGTGAACGTGGGCGGCGTTTCGCCCTCCGCGGCCGTGCGCGCCGCTCTGCCGGAGAGCGCCGCGCGCGACATTTACCGCGTGAGCCTTACGGGCGAGTGCGCCGTTCAGCCGGACATGTCCGCACTCGAGCGGGAGCTTTCCGGTCTCTGTTACAGGCTGGAGCTTATCGACCGCACGTGTCCGGCGGCGGAGCTGTGGAGCGGCGAGGGTGAAAACAGCCTGCGCGGCGGATTCCTGCGGGAAATGCGGGCGCTCTGCGACGCGGCGGAGAGTGAGGAGCAGCGGCGGCTCATCATGAGCGCTCTGCGCTTCGGCGTTGCAGCGCTTGAGAACAGGGAGGTCGGGCAATGATAATCAAAAGCATCCGGGCCTCCTTCGGCGGGCTGCATGACGCCGAGCTGGAGCTCAATCCGGACCTGAACGTGATCGAAGCGCCGAACGAGGCGGGAAAATCCACCCTCTGCGCCTTTATCCTCACGATGCTATACGGCATAGACACCTCGAAGCGCGCGAAGGGCGAGTTTTCGGCGGATATGCCGGATAAGGAGCGCTTTCTGCCCTGGGGCGGCTACTCCATGCAGGGCGAAATGAGCATTATCTGGCGCGGGCAGGACGTTACGCTCACCCGCGCGGGCGCGGCGGGCAGGCCGATGGGCGATTGCAGAGCCGTGCGCGAGGGTACGGGCATAAGGGTCCCGGAGCTCTGCGGAAAGGCTCCGGGCGAGGTCATTCTCGGCGTGCCGGAGTCCGTTTTTCGCCGCAGCGCGTTCATCTCAGGCGCTGATATGGCCGTGAGCCGGGACGCGGAGCTTGACCGGCGCATCGAGTCGCTCGTTTCCTCCGGCAGTGAGACTGACGGTGTGTATTCCGAGGCGGACGCACTCCTGCACAGGTGGCAGGTGAACAGGCGGCATAACGCAAGGGTCGGGCGCATCCCGGAGCTTGAGCGCCGACTGGCGGAGAAGCGTGCCGCGCTGGCGGACATCGAGGCCGAAAACGCGCGTCTCGGCGACAGCTTTGAGGAACGGGAGCGCCTTTCGGCGCGCGTGACGGCGCTGGAGCGTGAGCTGCGGCTGAACGATCAGTCGCGCACGCAGAGCGCGCGGATCGAAAGAGCCGCCGCACAGCAGAGGCTTGAAGCGCTCGAGGCGCGGGCGGACGGCCTTTCGCAGGAGAAAATAGACGCCGCGCGCCGCGCGATGAACGAATATGAGGCGGCAAGGCGCGCCGGTGCTCCCGCTCCTGAGCGGAGGCGGGCAAAGCTCGCGGCGGCCGCCGTGCTGCTCGTCCTCGGCGCTCTGCTCTGCGGCGCTTTTTTCGCCGTGCGGAATATCGCTCTGCCCGTCGCGGGCGCGGCGCTGCTCATTGCGGGCATTATCGTCCTGCTTTCCGGGCGCGGCGGACAGCAGGAGGGTGAAGCGGCGCACATTGCGGCGCGGCGGCTTGAAAAAGCGCTTGCCGCCATCGGAGTCGAGGCGGGGGCGGAAGATGCCGAAGCGGCGATAGATGAAAAAAGCCGCCTGCTCGGGCAGCTTGAGCTTGCGCGGAGCGAATATTCCTCGGCACTGCGGCTTGAAAGAGCGCTTGCCGATGACGGCGCGCCCGCCGACGAATCGGGAACGCCGACGATGACGGCCCGGGCGGCAAGAGCGGAGCTTGCCTCGGCGCGGGAGGCGCTGAAGGCCTGCGAGCGGGAGCTGAACCTCTCGGCGGGCAGGCTCGATCATCTCGGCGACCCCGTCGTGCTCGCAACGGAGGTCGGCGAGCTGGAAAAGGAGATATCCCGCCTTGAGGACGAATACCGTGCCATCGGGCTTGCGCGGGAAGCGCTGGAAAACGCGAACAGGGAGATACAGGTCCGCCTTACGCCGGTGATAAGTCGGCTTGCGGGCGAATATATGGCCAGGATGACCGGCGGCAGGCACAGCAGGCTTGAGTTTGACGATGAGTTCCGCTTCTCCGCCTCGGGCCACGGCGTCGGCTTCCTCAGCAGCGGCACGGCGGCGCAGCTCTACCTTGCCGTGCGGCTTGCGATGTGCGGCCTTGTCATGGCGGAGGGCGAAAGCTGCCCGATAATTCTTGACGACGCGCTCACAGGCTTTGACGATACTCGCGCCAGAGCCGCGCTGCGCCTGCTGCGCGAGCTTTCCGCAGAGCGGCAGGTGATAATCTTCACCTGCCAGAGCCGCGAAAGACGGCTGCTCGCCGAGCTCGCGGCGGAATGACGGCGGGGTGCGTGATGCGGATGCGGTGGGTGCGGCGTTGACGTGGGGACCCAGGGTCTCCGTCATTCAGAGGCCACGCCAGTGGCCGTGGAATCCCCAATGGATGGCGGAGCAGTACGTTGTCGCTCCCTTTCAGCAACCAACGGGGGATTCTTCGCCTGCTTGCGCAGGCTCTGAATGACAGCGTGTATTTTACAATCCCCCATGCAGACAAAAACAGACAGCTCCTGCACCCCACAGCAGGAACTGTCTGTTTTTTCAAAAAGGAGAAGCTGATGTCGGCCTTTGCCGAAGATGTAAAAGATACGGAAAAAGCGGAAGAGAACATTACTCTATGCTCATACTATAGCACGCGAGTTATCCTCTGTCAAGAATAATCTCCGAAAAATATAATGTTTTTTTCAGAACACGAGCTGCATGTAGCACACCGTACCGGCGGCAATGGAGATGAGCATCTGCCGCTTCCACAGGTGCAGCGCCACGACCACGGCGATCGAAATAAGCTCCGGCAGGCCGTGGCTGCCGGAAAAAATGCTTACGTTTTTCAGGCAGTATATGACGAGCATGCCGAAAACCGCGCCCGGCAGGACCTTCCCGAGGTACTGGATATACTTAGGTGTCGGCTTCCCCGCGGGAAAAACAATGAACGGGATGAAGCGCGTGAGCATCGTCCCGAAAACGACGACGGCTATGGTTATGATCCTCTGAGCAGTAGTCATGCGGCGGCACCTGCCTTCTCCATCGGCTTTCTCAGCAGCGTGAGCGCGCCGATTATCGCGAGCATCGAGGGTATGATGAAATTATCCGCGCCGAAAAGAACGAGGCAGAGCAGCGAAAGTCCCAGCCCGAGCAGAGAGCTGTAATGCTCGCCGCCCTTGAGCCAGTTTTCAAGGAAGATGACGACGAACATCGCCGTCATGACAAAGTCGAGCCCGTCGGTGCTGAAGCGGATGAGCGAGCCGAATATGCCGCCGAGCGTCGCGCCCGCCACCCAGTAAATGTGGTTGAGCAGCGTTACGAACGTCATGAAAAGGCCGCGGTCCACGCCCTCGGGCGGCTCCGCGGAGCAGTTTATGGAAAAGGTCTCGTCGCACATGCCGAAGATGAGATACAGCTTCTTTATGCCGGTGCCGCGAAAGCGGTCGAGCATGGCAAGCCCGTAGAAGAGGTGCCGCGCGTTTATCATGAGCGTGAGCACAAAGGCCTGAAGCGGGTCGAACGAGCCGAGCAGCAGGTTCGCCGTGACAAATTCCATGGACCCGGCGTATATGGTCATGCTCATGAGCATGGGGTAAACAAAGCTGAAGCCGGAAACGTTCATATATATTCCGTATGTAACGCCAAGAAAAAGAAAGCCTGCCAAAATGGGAACCGTGTGCGGAAAGGCGGCGGCAAGCGCCCTGCGGTATCTGTCTGATCTCAATTTTTTTCGCCTCCGGGGCAAATTATAGCATTGGCAGAGGGCAAATTCAACGCAGAAACCGAGCGCGTTCGGCCAAACGCGAATGTTTAAATATTCTGCCGTGAACAGGGCTCAGAACCGCCGCGAAGTATATACAGTTTAGCCAGATTCCGCCCCGGAGCGGGGCTCTTTTGCGTCTTAAGGGAGAATTAGCGGAAAAGGGCTTGCAATTTTTCGGACTTGTCATATAATAAAGTGCAACTCGCATAAACGTATCTTGCATTTTCGGGAACAGGAGGAAATTCATGCCGGAACGTAAAATAACAAAGGTGCTCGCGGCGAACAGAGGAGAGATCGCCATACGCATCTTCCGCGCCTGCTTCGATCTCGGGCTGCGCACCGTTGCCATGTACTCAAACGAGGATACTCTCAGCCTTTTCCGCACCCGCGCGGACGAGGCTTACCTTATAGGAAAGAACAAAAGCCCGCTCGGCGCGTATCTGGACATTCCGTCCATCATCGCGCTGGCGAAGCAGCACAATGTGGACGCCATCCACCCCGGCTACGGTTTCCTTTCGGAAAATGCCGATTTTGCCCGCGCCTGCGAAAAGGCCGGGATAATCTTCATCGGCCCGCCGAGCGACGTTCTGGGCAAGATGGGCGACAAGCTCAACGCCAAGGAGCTGGCCATTTCCTGCGGCGTACCGGTCGTGCCGGGCACGTCCGTCCCGCTCAAAAGCGCGGACGAGGCGCTTGAAAAGGCGCTCAGCTACGGCTTTCCAGTCATTCTGAAGGCCGCCTCCGGCGGCGGCGGGCGCGGAATGCGCCGCTGCGAATGCGCCGAGGAGGTAAAGCCCGCGTTCGAGCTCGTGCGAAGCGAGGCGAAGAAGGCCTTTGGAAACGACGATATCTTCATCGAAAAATACATCGTTGAGCCCAAGCACATAGAGGTCCAGATCCTTGCCGACGAATACGGCAACGTTTATCATCTCGGCGAGCGCGACTGCTCGCTCCAGCGCCGCTACCAGAAGGTCGTGGAGTTCGCCCCTGCCTTCTCCGTGCCGGAGGAAACGCGCCGCCAGCTGCATGAGGACGCCGTAAAAATTGCAAAAGCAGTCGGCTACGTCAACGCCGGAACGGTGGAATTTCTCGTCGACAGAGACGGAAACCACTATTTCATAGAGATGAACCCGCGCATACAGGTCGAGCACACCGTAACGGAGATGGTAACGGGCATAGACCTCGTCCGCGCGCAGATCCTCATCGCGGAGGGCCAGCCGCTCTCCTGCCCGGATATCGGCCTGAAAACCCAGGACGATCTGCACATAAACGGCTATTCCATCCAGTGCCGCGTTACGACGGAGGATCCGGCGAACAATTTCGCGCCGGATAACGGGAAGATAACGTCATATCGCTCCGGCGGCGGCTTCGGCGTGCGGCTCGACGGCGGAAACGCCGCCACAGGCACGGTTATCTCGCCGTATTACGATTCCCTTCTCGTCAAGGTAACGGTCTGGGACAACACCTTTGCCGGGGCCTGCCGCAAGGCCGCGCGCTCGATAAGCGAGGTCCATATCCGCGGCGTGAAGACGAACCTGCCCTTCATTGCCAACATTCTGCACCGCCCGGAGTTCGTCGAGGGGCACTGCCACACGAAGTTTATAGACAATACGCCCGCGCTCTTCGAGTTTGAAAACTCGAAGGATCGCGCAACGCGCGTTTTGAAGTACATAGCCAACATCCAGGTTGCTGAGCCGGACGTGGAGCGCTGCGCGTTTAACGATCCGCGATATCCCAAAGCCGAAAGGCAGAACCCGCCCGGTCTGCGCTCACTGCTGCTCGAAAAGGGTCCCGAGGCCGTGCGCGACTGGGTCCTTGCGCAGAAAAAGCTGCTCATTACGGATACCACCATGCGCGACGCGCACCAGTCGCTGCTCAGCACCCGCATGCGCACGCGCGACATGGTGAAGGCCGCCGAGGGCACGGCGGACATCCTCTCCGACTGCTTCTCGCTCGAAATGTGGGGCGGCGCAACGTTCGACGTGGCCTACCGCTTCCTGCACGAGTCGCCGTGGGAGCGGCTTGACCTGCTGCGCGAAAAGATACCGAACATCCCGTTCCAGATGCTCCTGCGCGGCTCCAACGCCGTCGGCTACGCCAACTATCCGGATAATCTCATCCGCGAGTTCGTGGCCGAGTCCGCAAGGAGCGGCATAGACGTTTTCCGCGTTTTCGACTCGCTCAACTGGCTGCCCGGCATGGAGATAGCCATGGACGAGGTCATCCGTCAGGGCAAGCTCTGCGAGGCCACGATGTGCTACACCGGCGATATCCTCGACCCGAAGCGTGACAAATATACTCTTGAGTATTATGTAAACCTTGCCAAAGAGCTTGAAAGGCGCGGTGCGCACCTGCTCTGCATCAAGGACATGTCCGGCCTGCTCAAGCCCTACGCGGCGAAAAAGCTCGTTGCCGCGCTCAAGAATGAGGTCGGCCTGCCGATACACCTGCATACGCACGATACGACGGGCAACCAGGTCGCGGCCGTGCTGATGGCCGCCGAGGCGGGAGTGGACATTGCCGACGCGGCGATATCCTCCATGGCGTCCATGACGTCGCAGCCGTCGCTGAACGCGATAGTCGCGGCGCTCGACGGCACCGAGCGCGGCACGGGGCTTGATCTTGGCCGCCTCCAGGAGCTTACGGACTACTGGAGCGACGTTCGCCTGCGTTACAGCGAGTTCGACAAGGGGCTGAAGACCACCGTCACGGATATTTACCGCTACGAGATACCCGGCGGACAATATACGAATCTCCAGCCGCAGGTCGTTTCCCTCGGTCTCGGCAACCGATTCGACGAGGTCAAGGAGATGTATAAAAAGGTCAACGACATGCTCGGCGATATCATAAAGGTAACGCCGTCGTCCAAGATGGTCGGCGACCTTGCGATATTCATGGTGCAGAACGATCTCACGCCCGAAAATATCGTTCAGCGCGGCGAGGCGCTCACGTTCCCGGACTCCGTCGTGAGCTACTTCGAGGGAATGATGGGTCAGCCGGCGTGGGGCTTCCCGGAGGAGCTGCAAAGGGTCGTTCTCAAGGGCAAAAAGCCCATAACCTGCCGCCCCGGCGAGCTTTTGCCGCCGATAGACTTTGAAGAGGCGAAAAAGCAGGTTGAAAAATTCCAGCCCAACCCGACAAAGCGCGACATTCTCTCCTGGTGCCTCTATCCAAAGGTACTGGAGGATTACTGCGAGCATCGCCGCGAGTACGGCTATATCATGCGCATGGGCAGCCACGTTTTCTTCCGCGGCATGTACGTCGGCGAAACGACGCAGATCAGCATAGAGGACGGCAAAACGCTCGTCATCAAGTATCTCGGCCTTGGCGACGTGGACGAATCGGGCATGCGAACGGTGCAGTTTGAGCTCAACGGCATGCGCCGCGAGGTCACGGTACCCGACCCGCAGGCCGCCGCCTCCGTGCAGAAAACCGTTCTGGCGGACCCGGACGATAAGAGCCAGATCGGCGCGTCCATCCCCGGCATGGTCTCCCGCATCGCCGTAAAGCCTGGCGACAGGGTCGAGGAAAACCAGGTCCTCGCCGTTATCGAGGCCATGAAGATGGAAACGAGCGTCGTGGCACGGATGTCCGGCGTTATCGGCGAGGTGTTCGTCCAGCCTGGACAGACCGTTAAGGCAGGCGAGCTGCTGGCGGTCATTAAGTAAAAAGCGAATCGAGCGCCTGACCTTACTGCTCTGAGGGTCAGGCGCTTTGCTCTCTCTGAATGACGTGTGAGAGTTGAACTGCGGTGCGGGGAGCAGTGCATCGTGGACGTTGATAAGAGTGCTGGCGGAGCACCAAACAGTGGACGCGGAGGCCAAAGGTCTCCCGTCATTCAGAGGCCGCAGGCCGTGGAATCCCCCAAGCAGGGGCACACGCCCAAACCGTGGACAGCGCGCAGCGCAGACTCCGTCCGGGCTTGACAAAAGCAGCCGGTCGGATATAATTTTATATATAAGTATAATATCACGGAGGAAAACCTTGAAAAAATCAGGCTGGATCATTGCGGGCATATTTGCGGCGCTGCTGCTTGGCTGTGCCGCGTTTATGCTTTTTGCGCCGAAGGGCGGCGA
>CAKTED010000039.1 GCA_934546725.1 uncultured Oscillospiraceae bacterium
AGGATAGACGGCGAAGCGGCCGCCGTCATCACCTCCGCCGTTGCGGAGATGGAAAAGGGACGCCCGTTCAGAGTGGTCAGCATCCGCGAAAAAGACGACAGGAGTGCAAAATGATGAAAACCTATAATGTATATGTAAATGGCAAGGCCTACGTTGTTGAAATAGAAGAGGTCGGCGCGGCCCCCGCCGTCCCGGCTCCCACCCCCGCGCCCACGCCCGGAGCGGTAACGCCCCCTCCCGCTCCGGCAGCCGCTCCAGCCCCCAAGGCAGCTCCCGCAGGCAGCACAACAGTTTCAAGCCCGCTGCCAGGCACGGTAATAAACGTGCTCGTAAAGCCCGGCGAGAGCGTGAAGGCAGGCCAGATTCTCCTCATCCTCGAGGCCATGAAGATGGAAAACGAGATCCTCGCGCCCGAGGACGGCGTCGTCTCCAGCATAGCAGCACAGGGCACGACCGTAAACACCGGTGACGTTCTCGCCACGCTTTAAGGAGGAGCTTCAATGACAGACGCCATACTCCGCTTCCTCCAGAGCACCGGCATCGCGCAGTTCGACTGGCGCAACCTCGTTATGATAATCATATCTTGTGTGCTGCTCTATCTCGCCATCGGGCGCAAATTCGAGCCGCTGCTGCTCATCCCAATAGCAATGGGCATGCTCCTTTCAAACCTCTTCGGCTCAACGGTGTTTGATCCCGAGGCTGAAAGCGGCATACTGTACTATTTCTACAAGCTGAACAAAATGGGCATTCTCCCGCCGCTTATCTTCATGGGCGTCGGCGCAATGACGGATTTCGGCCCGCTCATAGCTAACCCGAAATCGCTGCTGCTCGGCGCGGCGGCGCAGCTTGGCATATTCGTCACGTTCATCGGCGCGATACTGCTTGGCTTCAACGCGCAGGAGGCGGGCTCCATAAGCATAATCGGCGGAGCCGACGGCCCAACCTCCATTCTAACAACGATGCTCATGGCGCCGCACCTGCTCAGCGCCATCGCCATCGCGGCCTACTCCTATATGGCGCTCGTTCCGGTCATCCAGCCGCCGATAATGCGCCTGCTCACCACGAAAAAAGAGCGGCAGATCGTCATGAAGCAGCTGCGCCCCGTTTCAAAAAAGGAAAAGATCATCTTCCCCATTGCGGTAACGATCATCGTATCCGTGCTGCTGCCGGATGCCATTCCGCTCGTGGGTATGCTCATGCTCGGCAATCTCTTCCGCGAATCCGGTCTTACGGACCGCCTTTCCGACACCGCGCAGAACGCGCTGTGCAATATCGTGACCATCCTGCTCGGCCTGTCCGTCGGCGCGTCCGCCGTTGCCGAGTCCTTCCTGACGGTCCAGACGCTTTTCATCCTCCTGCTTGGCGTTATCGCCTTCTGCGTCGGCTCGGCGGGCGGTATCCTGCTCGCAAAGCTCATGAACCTCTTTTTGAAGGAGAAAATAAACCCGCTCATAGGCTCGGCGGGTGTTTCCGCCGTTCCGATGGCCGCGCGCGTTTCTCAGAAGGAGGGTCAGCGCGCCAACCCGAAGAATTTTCTGCTCATGCACGCCATGGGGCCAAACGTTGCGGGCGTGATCGGTTCAGCCGTGGCGGCGGGCGTTCTTCTCAGTCTCTTCAACGGCTGAGCTTCGCCGCATATCGGGAAAGGAGTGCCTTACATGGCGGTAAAAAACAGAAGTCAGACGAAAAAGCGCATAGTTTCCGCCGCGTGGAAGCTCTTCTACGAGCAGGGGTATGACGACACCACCGTTGACGACATAATCCGTGAATCCGGCACCTCCAAGGGCTCCTTTTACCACTATTTTGAGGGTAAGGACACCCTTTTGAGCACGCTTTCGCTGCTTTTTGATGAAAAATATGAGGAGCTTATCGCCGAGACCCCGGCTGATATGAACAGCTTTGATAAGCTGCTTTACTTCAACCTTGAGCTTTTCACGATGATTGAAAACACCGTCCCGCTCGAGCTGCTTGCACAGATGTATTCCACCCAGCTTGTAACGCGCGGCGACAAGCACCTGCTCGACCGGAACAGGACGTACTATAAGGTCCTGCGTCAGACCGTGCTTGAGGGGCAGGCGCGCGGCGAGCTTCGCAGCGATATGTCCGTAAATGACATGACGAAGCTCTACGCCCTCTGCGAGCGCGCGCTGCTCTACGACTGGTGCATCTGCCAGGGCGATTATTCGCTGAAAAATTATGCACGGGAGATGATGCCTCGCTTTCTGCGCGATTTTCTCCCCACGGACGGCGAAGCTTTGCGAACACGCTCAGAAAATTAATTTCGGTTCATCCGGCAGTTTGTATTTGAGTACAGCTGTTTTATCGTTATTTGGCCTACATTTTTTGTCGTTTTACAGAACGGAGTACAGACCACGGTCTGTACTCCGTTCTGTATTGCGTTCACGCCGTTTCTGTGGTATAGTGCATGGGTATTGAAAAGTCAGGAAGGGGTATTCTGAATGAATATCGGAGAATTACTTGCATTTCTTCTCTATTTTATCATCGTTCTCGGCATAGGCATCTATTTCTTCGCAAAAACAAAGAGCAATACCGACAAGGAGTATTTCCTCGGCGGGCGGCAGATGGGTCCGTGGGTCACGGCAATGAGCGCGCAGGCCTCTGATATGAGCGGCTGGCTGCTCATGGGCTTCCCCGGCAGTCTTCTCGCTTTCGGTCTGGGCAAGCTGTGGATCGGCATCGGCCTTGCGCTCGGCACGGCTGCAAACTGGATATTCGTTGCGAAGCGTCTGCGCCGTTTTTCCAAGGCCTCGGGCGACTCCATAACGGTTCCGCAGTACCTTACAAACCGCTTCGCCAGCAAAAGCTCCGCGCTGAAGGTCGTATGCGCGGTCATCTTCCTTCTGAGCTTCACCGTATATGTCGCCTCAGCCTTCGTCGCGGGCAAAACGGTGCTCTGCTCCATCATCCCGTGGTTTACGGAATCCGGCAATGAGTGGCTCGCGCTTCTCATCTTCGCCGCCATAATTCTCTGCTATACCTTCCTCGGCGGCTATAAGGCCGTGTGCTGGACGGACTTTTTCCAGGGTATACTGATGCTCATTGCCGTCCTTGCCGTGCCGATAGTCATGCTCGCCACCGGCAGCTTTGACAGCTCCTATTACGACGCCTTTGGCGACGGCGTATCCGCCTTCAGCACCAACGCCTTCGGCGTGGGCTGGAAGGAGATCGTTTCCGGCCTTGTATGGGGCCTGGGCTACTTCGGCATGCCGCACATCATCGTGCGCTTCATGGGCATAGAGAAGCCCTCCATGATAAAGAAGTCCGCCTCCGTGGCCATCGTCTGGGTCATTCTCTCGCTCGGCGCGGCCTCCGCCATCGCCATTCTCGGCAGAACGTACATAATGAGCGACGGAACCTCTCTCGCCGCAGCGCTTCTCCCCGGCAGCGCCAGCAGCGTTTTTGTTAAAATAGTAACGGATCTTTTCCCGCCCTTCCTGGCCGGTCTGCTGCTCGCGGCCATTATCGCCGCATCCATGAGCACGGCAGATTCTCAGCTCCTCGTTGCCTCCTCCTCCTTCACGAGCGACCTCTACAAGCCGCTTATCAGGAAGGGCAAGGCCTCCGACAAGGAAGTCAGCTGGATGGGGCGCGTTATCGTCATCATCGTTTCCATAGTTGCCTTCTTCATTGCGGCAAGCGGCGGCTCCTGGGCCAGCAACATCATGAACATGGTTGAAAACGCCTGGGGACTTTTCGGCTCCGCCTTCGGCCCGGTCGTTATACTTTCGCTCTTTTGGAAGCGCTTCAACTATCCCGGCGCGGTATCCGGCATTATCGCGGGCGCGGTCATGGACATTGCGTGGCTGCTGCTCTTTACCGACACCGTAAGGGCGCCCATCATATCCGATTCCGGCATTTATGAGATCCTGCCCGGCTTCGTTGCCGGTCTCATCGTCGCCGTCATCGTCACGAAGCTCACGCCCGCGCCCTCGGCAGAGGTCGAGGCAATATACGCCCGCGCTACCGACCCCACCATAGACGACTGATACACAAAATGTCATTTCTTCGCCCCGTTTCGGATTTTCCGGCACGGGGCGGTCGTTTTTTCGCCCAAAATACGCAGATTTTATAAGTTTTCGCGCTAATTTATATTGAACACAGGATGTTATGATGCTATAATTGAAAAACAGTCAAAATGATCGAGAATGGAGTGCTTTACTTGCAAAGGAAGATCATGAGCGGCGATGAGGCCGTCGCGCGCGGCGCATGGGAGGCCGGCGTATCAGTTGCCGCCGCCTATCCCGGAACGCCCAGTACCGAAATACTTGAAAACATGGCTCTTTATAAGGACGATGTTTATGCCACATGGGCAAATAACGAAAAAATAGCCACCGAGATCGCTCTCGGCGCCTCCATCGGCGGCCTGCGCGCCTTTGCCGCAATGAAGCACGTTGGCATGAACGTGGCCGGAGACCCCATTTTTTCAGCGGCCTATACTGGCGTAAACGGCGGCATGGTAGTCGTTTCCTGCGACGATCCCGGCTGCCACAGCTCGCAGAACGAGCAGGATAACCGCTGGTACGCTCCGCACGCGAAGCTTGCCATGCTCGAGCCGTCGGATTCGCAGGAATGTAAGGACTTCATGAAGGAGGCCTTCCGGATAAGCGAGGATTTCGATCTTCTCACCCTGCTGCGCCTCACCACCCGCGTCTGCCACTCCAAAAGCCTTGTCGAGGAGGGCGAGCGGATCATGCCGCCCGCCAGGGGCTATCAGTCCGACTTCACCAAATACACCATGCTGCCCGTAAACGCGCGCCGCCGCCATGTGATCGTTGAGGAAAATCTCAACAGGCTGCGCGAATATTCATACACCTCTCCGCTCAACCGCGTGGAGCTCAACGGCTCAGATATCGGCGTCATCACCTCCGGCATCTCATATATGCATGCCCGCGAGGCCTTTGGCGACAGAGTTTCATACCTCAAGCTCGGTATTACATACCCCATTTCCGAAAAGCTGGTCAGGGAATTTGCCGCAAAGGTAAAAACTCTCTGGATAGTCGAGGAGGGCGACGGTTACCTTGAAACCGCCGTTCGCGGCATGGGACTTGACTGCGTCGGCAAGGAAAAGCTCAGCTGCCAGGGTGAGCTGGACGCCGAACGCGTCCGCGCCGCCTTCGGAATGGGCGAGGCCGCGGAGACCTACAGCACCGAGGTCCAGGCTCCGGCGCGTCCGCCCGTACTCTGTGCGGGCTGCCCGCACCGCGGCTTCTACTATGCGCTCTCCAGTTACCGCGACAAGCTCGTCACCGTCGGCGACATCGGCTGCTACTCTCTCGGCGCGTCTGCACCGTTCTTCGGCTTTGATATCGGCATATGCATGGGTTCCGGCTTCTCCATTCCCATCGGCCTTGCCAAAGCGCTCGAAAAGCAGGGCGATACGCGCAAGGTCTTCGGCCTTTTGGGCGACTCCACGTTCTTCCACTCCGGCTTCAACAGCCTGGTAGACGCCGTCCACTCCGGCGCAAACGTCTGCCTCTGCGTGCTGGACAACAGCATTACGGCCATGACCGGACACCAGGAAAATTCCGGCACGTCCAGAAGCCTCATGGGCTACTCCGTGCCGCCGGTCAGCATAATAGATATGATCTATTCCACCGGCATCGATAAGGAACGCGTCATCGTCGCCGACCCGATAGATCAGAAGGCCATGAACGCGGCCATCCAAATAGCGCTGGATACAAACGGCGTTTTCGTCATCATCTCCAAGCGCCCCTGCGCGCTGCTCAAGGAGGTCATCCGCGCAAACGCGGGTCTCCACTGCGAGATAGACTCCGATAAATGCGTCGGCTGCAAGTCCTGCATGAAGGTAGCCTGTCCCTCGCTTGCGTTTGAAAACGGCAGGGCGCGCATTGCCGACCCGGCCAACTGCAACGGCTGCGGCCTCTGCATGCAGATGTGCCGTCTCGACGCAATACACAGGATCGGTGGTGCAAAATGACAACTAACATTCTTCTTACCGGTGTCGGCGGTCAGGGTACGATACTCACGACCAGGATTCTCTCCTCCGCTCTTGCCGGAATGGGCTACGACGTTAAAATGAGCGAGATCCACGGCATGAGCCAGCGCGGCGGCACCGTAAATACCCAGCTCAAATACGGCAGCAGGGTCTATGCGCCGAACATCGGCACCGGCGAGGCCGATATTATCGTCGCCTTTGAAAAGGTCGAGGCGCTGCGCGCGCTGCCCTATCTCAAAAAGGGCGGCAGCATAGTCATGGATGAGCGCGAGATATACTCCATGCCCGTTCTTACCGGCGCGGCGGAGTATCCGCATGATGCCGATAAGCTCCTCACCGAGCTCGTCGGCAGCGTGACCGTCATCCCCGCGAGCAGCATAGCCGAGGAGCTTGGCAGCATAAAGGCGCAGAACATCTGTCTGCTTGGCGCACTTGTAAAAAAGCTCGATCTGAAGGCGGACTGGGATGCGCTAATAAGTGAAAACGTCCCCGCAAAGACCGTCGAGCTCAATCTTGCAGCCTTCAGACGCGGCTACGACTACATAAAATAACTCCTCAAAAGTGCATGTGTTTTGAAACCATGCAGGCTAAAATAAAAGGCATCCTGATCTGCAATTTTTTCATGCAAATCAGGATGTTTTTTATTTTTTCATTTTCATCTTGGCATAGAAAAAGCCGTTTATCCCGGCAAATCATGTATTTTGCAGGATAAGCGGCCGCCTTTTGCAATCCTTCAGGCGAACCAGCTGTCTCCCTCATACAGCCGTTTTCGCTCTGCAATAATGCTCAGTCCCTGTTATTTCTGAGCTCCTCAAGGCAGCTCTTGCAGATATTCTTTCCCTTATAGTTCACAACATCGTTTGCATTATTGCAGAAGATGCAGGAAGGCTGATACTTCTTAAGAATGATTGCGGACTCATCCACATATATTTCGAGCGAGTCCTTCTGTGCTATGTCGAGCGTTCTGCGCAGCTCGATGGGGAGAACGATTCTTCCGAGACTGTCCATCTGTCTTACGATACCTGTTGATTTCATTGGTTAACCTCCTGTTTAATTGCAAAATCGTAGAATTATTTTCCATTTAAGCCAAAATTAAGTGTATTATACTCAAGTATTCTCGACTTGTCAAGCGTTTACAGCACATTTTTTTACAACATTTCCGATTTTTCTTTGCTGCTCGACGGCTGAAATCGCCCAAACCCAAGGCACTTGGCCGTTTCTTGCGCTTTTTCACACTTTGGGAGGAGGAGAAAATTTTTATGGCCCTGTCCGTTATCTGGCTGTCCCTCGTTGTTATCTCGCTGCTGTTCGCGCTGCCGTCAGGCAGGCTCGCGGCAGTGAGCGCCGCCGCCTTTGAGGGGGCCGACGCCGCCGTAAGGCTCTGCCTCACGCTCGCCGGTTCTCTCTGCCTCTGGTCCGGCATAAACGAGCTGCTCTCGCGCTCGGGCGCACTGTCGCTGCTGTCGCGCCTGCTCTCGCCGCTGCTCAGGCGGCTCTTTCCCACGGCGGCGCATGACTCCGCCGCTTCCGACGCGATAAGCGCGAATTTTTCCGCAAATCTGCTCGGCTTCGGAAACGCGGCTACGCCCGCCGGGATAAGCGCCGCCCGACGGCTGTCCGACGGAAGCGGCCGCGCAACGAACGAGCTGTGCCGTCTTGTCGTGCTGAATACTGCGTCAATTCAGCTTTTGCCGACTACGGTCTGCGCGCTGCGCGCGTCGGCGGGCTGCAAAACGCCGTTTGACATTCTCCCCGCCGTATGGCTCACGTCGCTCTGCTCCGTATGCGCCGGACTCGGCGCCGCGCGGCTCTTTGAAAAGGCATGGAAACGCTGAGCGCCGCCATCGTCCCGCTCATCCTCGTGGGCGCGGCGCTGTTCGCCCTTTTTCGCGGCGTTGAGCTTTACCCCGCGCTGACGGCGGGCATACGCTCCGGTCTTGAGACGGTCCTGAGCATATTTCCCTCCGTCGCCGCGATCCTCTGCGCCGTTTACATGTTCCGCGCCTCCGGGGCGATGGATGCCTTCGTCCGCCTGCTCGAGCCGATCACTGCGCCGCTCGGCATTCCGCCGGAGACAACGCCGCTGCTTATCATCCGCCCGCTCAGCGGAAGCGGCGCGCTGGCTGCCGCTTCGGATATAATCAACGGCTGCGGCCCCGATTCCACGGCGGGTCGGATCGCCGCCGTCATGCTCGGCTCGACGGAAACGACGTTTTACACCGTCGCGGTATACTTCGGCGCGGCAGGAATAAAGCGCAGCCGCCACACGGTTCCGGCGGCACTTATCGCCGACCTCACCGGTTTCGTCTGCGCTTCGCTGTTCGTCAGGCTGCTTATGTGATCACATTTTTTCCGGCGCGCTGATGCCGAGGATGCCAAGTGCGGCGGCTATCACGCTTCTTACGCTGTCAGCCAGCTTCAGGCGCGCGTCGAGCACATCCGGCTCCGCGCCCTTGATGCGTTCGGAATTATAGAAGCGGTGGAAGCGGGATGCCAGCTCCACAAGATAACGGTTTATGCGCGAGGGATCATTGTCCCTTGCGCAGAGGCGTATTTCCTCCGGAAGAAGCGAAAGCTGCTTCATAAGCTCATGCTCATATTCGCCGGAAAGTCTGGAAACGTCCGTCTCCGCCACCGGCTTTACGGCATGGCCCTCGGCCGCGAGCGCCGCAGTCAGGCTGCAAATGCGCGCGTGCGCATACTGGATGTAATAAACCGGGTTTTCGCTGTCCTCGCGCACGGCAAGACCGAGGTCAAAGTCCAGGTGAGTATCCGGCTTTGCGTTGAAGAAGTAGCGCGCGGCGTCCACGGGGATCTCGTCCAGCAGGTCCGCAAGGGCGATGGTCTTTCCCGTGCGCTTGGACATGCGTACCGCCTCGCCGTCGCGCAGCAGGTTCACGAGCTGGTAAAGGACAACTATGAGCCGGTGACTGCCGTCAAGCCCAAGCGCGTCGAGCGCCGCCTGCAGGCGGGCAACATGGCCGTGATGATCCGCGCCCCAGAGGTTTATTGCATAGTCGAAGCCGCGCTTCTCCAGCTTATTGCGGTGATACGCGATATCCGCCGTGAAGTAGGTATAAAATCCGTTGGCGCGGCGCAGAACATCGTCCTTAAGATCCATTTTTTCGGCCTGCTCGGGCGTTTTGCCCTCGGCTATCGCGCGCCTGCGCTGAAGCTCCGCCGTTTTGAGCCACAGAGCGCCGTCCTTTTCATAGGTCCAGCCCTTTGCCGTAAGCTCGTCGACCGTTTCATGAACGTATCCGCTCTCGTGCAGCTCGGACTCAAAGAACCAGCGGTCGTAAACGATATGGTATTTTTCAAGATCAGCCTTCATCTTCGGCAGATTCGTGTCCAGGCCGAAGCGCGACATTGCGGCATAGCGCTCCTCCTCCGGCACGCTGAGGTACCCGTCTCCGTTCTTCTCGCGGAAGGCCCTGGCTATCTCGCGAATATCGTCGCCATGGTAGCCGTCCTCTGGAAACTCGACCTTATCCTCGCCGAGGATGAGCTGCTGATAGCGCGCATCTATCGACTGCGCAAATTTTCTGATCTGGTTGCCCGCGTCGTTAACGTAAAACTCGCGCCAGACGTCATAGCCCGCGCGCTCAAGGATGGAGGCGAGCGCATCGCCCATCACTCCGCCGCGCGCATTGCCCATATGCATGGGGCCGGTCGGGTTTGCCGAAACGAACTCCACCATGACCTTTTTACCCCTGCCTACGTTCACGCGGCCATAGTCCGCGCCCTCGCTTTCGATGGCTGCAAGCACGGCGGCGTACCACGAATCGGCAAGGCGGAAATTGATGAACCCCGCTCCCGCCACCTCGACGGAGGCAAAATAGCTGCCGTCCAGCGACATGTTTGCAAGCAGCGCGTCGGCGATCTTTCGCGGCGCCATATGCATAGCCTTTGCCGCGGCCATCGCATAGGAGCAGGCGTAATCGCCCAGCTTCGCGT
>CAKTED010000040.1 GCA_934546725.1 uncultured Oscillospiraceae bacterium
TACCGACGAGGTCTGGTTCTACTCCGAGGGGGACAGGATCGAGGTCGGCGGCCTGACCTTCACGGTCATGGAAACGCCCGGCCACTCCGAGGGCTCCGTCACGCTCATCTGCGAGGACGCGCTCTTCACCGGCGATACGCTCTTCCGCGACTCCTGCGGAAGGACGGACTTCGAGGGCGGCAGCATGGAGGTGCTGCTCGGCTCGCTGCGCAGGCTCTATAACCTTGAGGGCGACTATGAGGTCTACCCCGGCCACGCGGACAGCACGACGCTTGACCGCGAGCGCCGCTTCAACTATTACATGCGCCGCGCGGTGGAGGAATAATGGAGCTGCTGTTTTGCGGGCACGACTATAAATACGCCGTGGAGCAGCTCATGCTGCTCATGTTCCCGGCGGAGCGGCCGGAATACGTCGATTCCGACGGCGGCGCGCCCGCCTTTGCCGAGGTGCGCCTTGCGCCGGAGGGGAATTTTTCCGAAACGCTGCTGCGCCTCGGCGGAAAAAGCGCGCGCGGCGAGGCCAGGCTTGACGGCGCTCCGCCGTCCGATCCGCTGCTTTATAAGCGCGAGACGCAGAAGCTCGTGAAGCTCTCGTTTTTCCGCGCCGCCCGCGAGCTGACGGGCGTCACGCCGCCCTGGGGCGCGCTTACGGGCATCCGCCCCGGCAAGCTCGCCGAGCGCTTCATGCGCCAGACGGGGCTTGGGCGCGACGCGGCGGCGGAATTTATCGAGCGCGAATACTACGTTTCGCCGCAGCGCGCCGCTCTCTGCGCCGCCGCGGCCGACGAGGCGGAGAAGCTGCGCAAAAGTCTTGATAAAAATGATATATCACTTTACATCGGCATTCCGTTCTGCCCGACGCGCTGCGCCTACTGCTCGTTCGTGAGCCACAGCGTGGAAAAGTCGCTGAAGCTGATAGCGCCGTATCTCGAGGCGCTTCAGAGGGAGATCGCGGCGGCGGGGCGGCTGGCGGCGGAGCTTGGGCTGCGCGTCGTATCCGTCTATATCGGCGGCGGTACGCCCACGACGCTTTCGGCGGAGGAGCTTGCCGCGCTGCTTGCCTGCGTGCGCGGCACCTTTGACCTTTCCGCCTGCCGGGAATTCACCGTCGAGGCCGGGCGGCCGGACACTATCACCCGGGAAAAGCTCGAGAGCATCGAGCGCGGCGGGGCGGACAGGATAAGCATCAATCCGCAGACGATGTCCGACGCCGTGCTTGCCGCCATAGGCCGCCGCCACAGCGGCGCGGCGGTGACGGAGAGTTATCTTCTGGCGCGGGAGTTTTTTTCCGGCGCTGTCAACATGGACCTCATCGCCGGGCTGCCGGGCGACAGCGCGGCGGGCTTTGCCGCGTCGCTCGACGCCGTTATCGCGCTCGAGCCGGAGAATATCACCGTTCACACGCTCTCGCTCAAGCGCGGCAGCCGCATCAATCTTGAGGGCACGCCCCTGCCGGACGGCGGGGCCGTTTCCGAAATGCTCGACTATGCCGCCTCGGCGCTCGGCGGCGCGGGCTATTCGCCCTATTACCTCTACCGGCAGAAGTTCACCTCCGGCGGCTTCGAGAACGTCGGCTGGACCCGGCCGGGCTTTACCGGCGTTTACAACATCTGCATGATGGAGGAGCTGCACTCCACGCTTTCGCTCGGCGCGGGCGGCGTGACGAAGCTCGTGAACCCGGAAACGGGGCTTATTGAACGTATTTTTAACAAAAAATATCCGTATGAGTACATCGAGTCTGTCGATGAGCTTATCGCCGCCAAGGACTACATGAAGGATTTTTATAATAAAATGCGCGGCTGACGCGCGTAATGGGGACGCGGGGCCAAAAGTCTCCGTCATTCAGAGCCCACGCAGTGGGCGTGGAATCCCCCATGGAGGGCGGAACAGTGCATTGTTGCTACCGTGGTGGAACCATTTGGGGGATTCTTCGGTCGCCTGCGGCTCCCTCTGAATGACGTGCAATAGGATAAGTGCACAGCGGGGTACGTGCGTAACGTGGACGCGGGGACCCCGTCCTCCACCGTCATTCAGAGCCCACGCAGTGGGCGTGGAATCCCCCATGGAGGGGCGGAGCAGTACGTTGTTGCTACCGTGGTAGAACCATTGGGGGGATTCTTCGGTCGCTGGCGCTCCCTCTGAATGACGGCAAATAATAAGCTGCGCGGCAGATACATCCAATCACATACAAAAAACCGACCAGGAGGCGGAAGCATGGCAATATTTCATCCGGGCGACAGGACGCTCACGGAGCTTATGATACAGCTCGGCGGCTTCAAAGCCGGGGACAGGGTGCTGGACCTTGGCTGCGGCGACGGCGAAACGATGAGCTACATGCGCGACGAGCACGGCATAAAGCCCTACGGCTGCGACATGGACCAGAGCATCATTGACCGCGCGCTCAGCCGCGACCCGGCGCTCAGAATTCGCCGCACGGAGGGCGTGGAGCTGGACTATCCCTCGCTTTATTTTGACGGCGCGATAATGGAATGCTCCTTTTCGCTCATGACGCGGCACGACGAGCTGCTGCACGAGCTTTACTGCGTGCTCAGGCCCGGCGCGCGGGCGGTCATCAGCGACCTTTACGTCATAAATCCCGACCCGAAGCGCGCGGAGGCGGCGTACCGCGCGGCCATGGCGGTGCTGAACGCGCCCCGGAAGGACGGCGACTGCGAAAAGTCCGCGCTTTACCCCTCGCCGTACATTCTTGACGGCGCGTTCATGCAGGACAGGCTCATCGACGCCGTGCGCGAGACCGGCTTTGAGATAACGGCCTTTAAGGACAAAACGCCCGAGCTGCGCGATTTTTACGCGCAGGCCATCATGGATTACGGCAGCCTGGACGCGCTCTGGGCGGCGGAGCTGCCCGAGGGCAGCGAAAAATGCAACTTCTGCCGCACAAAGCCGGGCAAAAACACCGGCTACTTCGTCATGGCGCTGGAGAAACCCGCGAAATGAGGCCGGCAATGGATGCGTGGATAGCCGCAAAGACCGGCGCGGCCACGCGCGCGGAGCTGGAGGAATATCAGCTTGCCGCGCTGAACGAAACGCTCGCCCTGGCGCGGGAGCGCTCGCGCTTTTACGGAAAAAGGCTCCCGGAGGGGAGCCTTTCGTCTCTGAACGAGCTTGAAGGCCTGCCGTTTACTCGCCCGGAGGAGCTTTACGCCGCGCCGGAGGACTTCCTCTGCGTAAGTCCGCGCGAGGTGGAACGCATCGTGAGCGCGGAAACGAGCGGCAGCAGCGGGCGGCGCAAGCGCGTTTTCTTCACGGCGGAGGACCTTGAGCTCTGCGCGGACTTTTTCCACCACGGCATGCGCCTTATCGTGGATGAGCGCGACACTGTTGGGATACTTTTCCCCGCCGCCCTGCCTGGCTCTGTGGGCGAGCTTCTCGCGCGCGGGCTTGAGCGCGGCGGAACGCGCTCCGTGCCGCTTTTTCCGCTGTGGAAGGCTCCGAAGGAGCTGGCGGCGCACATTGCGGCGGAGGGGATAAACGTCCTCGTCGGCTTTCCGAAAATGCTCGCGGGACTGGCGGCGGCGCACCCGGAGCTGAAAATTCGCGCCGTGCTGCTGAGCGCGGACTACGTTTCGCCGCAGAGCCGCGCGGCTATCGCCTCCGCCTGGGGTGCGGAGATCTTTGAGCACTACGGCATGACGGAGATGGGGCTGGGCTGCGCCGTGAGCTGCGAGCAGCAGCGCGGCGGGCACATACGCGAAAACGACCTGCTCCTTGAGATAATCGACCCCGCGACCGGCCGGGCACTGCCGGACGGCGAGACGGGCGAGATCGTTTTCACAACGCTGACGCGCCGCGCCATGCCGCTCATCCGCTACCGGACGGGGGACGTGAGCCGCATCGTGCCGGGGCGCTGCCCCTGCGGCAGCATGCTGCGCGTGCTCGACCGCGTGGGCGACAGGCGAGTGCGGAAAAATATCCCGCCGCCGGAGGGCAGCGCCGTGCCGGAGGACTGGCGCTGAGAAGGGAGACTCATTAAAATGGATGATTCAAACAGAAACGGCGCGCTCATAGCCATGAGCGGCGGCGTGGATTCGAGCGTGGCGGCGTACCTGATGAAGGCGCGGGGCTATGATTGCATTGGCGCGACGATGAAGCTTTTCGCCAACGAGGACGCCGGACTGCCGCGCGAGCACAGCTGCTGCTCGCTTGACGACGTGGAGGACGCAAAGGCCGTGGCGCGCGCGCTGGGCATGCCGCACCATGTTTTCAACTTTGCCGAGCGCTTTCGTGAAACGGTGATGGAGCGCTTCGCCGCCGCCTACGAAAGCGGCGGGACGCCGAACCCGTGCATCGACTGCAACCGCTTTCTGAAGTTCGACAAGCTCTTTCTCCGCGCGCGGGAGCTGGGGCTGTGGTACGTCGTGACGGGGCACTACGTCCGCACGGAGCTTAACGAAAAGAGCGGGCGCTATCTGCTCAGGAAGGCGCTGGACGCGAACAAGGATCAGAGCTACGTGCTCTATTCCATGACGCAGGAGCAGCTGGCGCACGCGCAGTTCCCCCTCGGCGGGATGACGAAGCCGGAGGTACGCGCGCTGGCGGAGGAGCAGGGCTTCATCAACGCCCGCAAGCACGACAGCCAGGACATATGCTTCGTCCAGAGCGGCGATTACGGCGACTTCATCGAGCGCTTTCGCGGCAGAACGTACCCGGAGGGCGATTTTATCGACACGCAGGGGCGCGTTCTCGGGCGGCACCGGGGCGTTATCCGCTATACGATCGGCCAGCGAAAGGGCCTCGGCCTGGCGCTGCCGGAGCCGATGTACGTTTCCGCCATCGATGTGGAAAAAAACACCGTTACGCTCAGCACCGGCGCGGAGCTTTTTTCGAGAAAACTCACCGCGCGGGACATTAACCTCATCTCCGTTTCGGAGCTTTCCGCGCCGATGCGTGTGAAGGCGCGCGTCCGCTACCGCCAGAGCGAGCAATGGGCCACGGCCGTGCAGACGGGGCCGGACACGCTCGAGGTGGAGTTTGACGAGCCGCAGCGCGCCATTACGCGCGGGCAGGCCGTCGTGCTCTATGACGGGGACGTGGTCGTCGGCGGCGGAACGATATGCTGAGGCGGCGGATATGAAAATTTTTGCGATAATTCTCGCGGCGGGGCTCTCCTCGCGCATGGGTGAGCTCAAGCCGCTGCTGGACGTTTGCGGCGAAACGGCGCTTGCGCGCTGCTGCCGCGTTTTTTCCCGCGCGGAGAACGTTTTCGTCGTAACGGGGCACCGGCGGGAGGAGCTTGCGCCCGTTATCGCCGCCTCGGGCGCGCGGGAGCTTTTTAATCCCGGCTACGTGGGCGGGATGTTCACCTCCATCCGCGCAGGCGTGGCGCGGGCGGCGGAGTGCGGCGCGGACGGCGTGCTCATAAGCCCCGCGGACTGTCCGCTCGTGCCGCAATCCGCCGTTGAAGCCGTGTTTGCGGCGGCGGAAGGAGCGCCGTCGAGCCTCATTGTGGCCTGCTTTGCCGGGAAGAAGGGGCACCCGCTGTATATTCCCCGGCGGCTCTTCGGCGAAATTCTCGCGCACGACGGCACGAACGGCCTGAGGGGCGTGACGGCGCGGCACGAGGAGGAATTTATCCGCGTGGAGACGCGCAGCGAGGGCGTTTTGATGGATATGGATACGCCGGAGGCATACCGCAGACTGCTTGACTATGCCACGGGGCGCACTCCGCCGCTCGTTTCGCTCATTTCCGGGCGGCGCTTCATCCTGACGCGCCACGGCGCGACGCTGCCGTTCGGGGAAAAGACGTTCATCGGGAGCGTGGACGTGCCGCTCTCCGAAAAGGGGCGCGAGGACGCGGAAAAAGCCGCGCGCGAGATCCTGCGGCTTCATCCGGAGGCGGCGCGCGTTTATACCTCCCCGCTTTCGCGCGCGCGGGACACGGCTGAGGTCGTGGCCTCCGCGCTCAGACTCCCTGTCTGTGAGGACGCGCGGCTTGCCGAGCTTTCGCTCGGCGAGTGGGACGGGCTGGCGATAAGCGAGGTGCGGCGGAGATTTCCGGAGATGTACGCCGCGCGCGGGCGGAACATTTTGGGATACCGCGTTCCAGGCAGCGAGACGTTTTATGAGCTGCGGCAGCGCACGGCGGATTTTCTCCGCGCGGCGCTGCTGGAGGACCCGTCGCCGGACCTCGTGATAGTGTCGCACAGGGGCGTTATCCGCTGCGTCGAGGCGCTCGTGACCGGCGTTGAGCCGGAGCTTACGGCCTGCCGCCCGGAAAAGGGCGAAACGCTCGTGCTGCACGGGTAATGCTCGGGCGCGGTGTCGTGTGGGGCGGTGTAATTGGGACGCGGTGGTAATGGGGACGCGGAGACCCACCACTTCCGTCATTCAGAGCCCACGCAGTGGGCGTGGAATCCCATATGGAGGGGCAGAAGGGTACGTTGTCGATACCCGGCAGAACCAACGAGGGGATTCCCTCGCGGAGCGCGAGAATGACAGCAGAATTTCAGAGACGTCGTCGTTCCCTTCAGCAACCAACGGGGGGATTCTTCGCCTGCTGGCGCAGGCTCTGAATGACGTGCGAGAGGGGAAGTGCGCAGCAGGGTGCGGCGGTACTGGGGACGCGGGGCCCCAAAGTCTCCGTCATTCAGTGGCCACGCCAGTGGCCGTGGAATCCCATAAGGAGGGTGGAAAGGTCCGTCCCTCACACAACACCCTCACAACCCACAAAAAAGGACCCGGCGCGTTTTTTCGCGCCGGGTCCTTACACAAAAGCGGCAGATCAGATGCCGTAATGCTCCTTATTGTACTTGTCGATCTCGTCGTCAATGATGGGATCGTGGTCGGGATAGATGGTGCCGGGGCCGCCGTAGGTGATGCTGGGGATGAAGTGACCCATGGGGCCGAACTTCTCGCAGGTATTGCGGACGTAGGCGCGGATCTCCTCCTCGGTGGAATCCTCGCGGTCAACAACTGCCATGTCTATGCCGCCCTGGAGGGTGATGCGGCCGTCGGCCTGCTTGAGAAGCTTCTCAATATTGTTCTGCGGGAGAACGCCCTGCCATACGTCGATATGCAGGTCAATGAGGTCCTCAAGGATGGGCTCGAGGAAGCTGTCGGCATGGTGGACGATGATGATGCCCTGATCGTGCAGGTAGCCGTAGATCTTCTCGTACTGGGGCTTGATGAACTCGCGCCACTGATCGGGGTTGATGAAGAGGTTGGTCTTGGAGCCCCAGTCGTCATGAGAAAGGACGAGGTCGGGGTGAACGTGCTCAACGAGGGTCTTGAACACCTGCAGGCGATAGTCGCCAATGGCCTCGCAGAGCTCGTGCATTGCCTCGGGCTCCTCGTAGAGGTTGATGAAGAGGTCCTCAAAGCCCATGAGGAAGTGCAGCTCCTCAAAAACGCCGGTGTACATGAAGGGCATGAGGAACTGGTCGTTGCGGTCAACGGCGTTGCAGCGCTCGATGAAGGGCTCCCAGATCTTCTCATCCTTCAGGGCGTTGTAGATATCGGGGACCTTGACGTAGTCGCGCCAGTGGGTGATGTCCTTGATGACCTTGTTCTCGTCGGTAACGTGGGGCATAACGGCAACGTAGCCGTCAGGCCAGATGAGCTCCGTGCCGAAAACGTCCTTGATGGGGTCCATGCCCATGGAGTAGGAGCCGCGGACAAAGCCCTCGATGGGGTCGCCGGGCAGGAATGCGCCATATTCATACTGCTTTACAAGGCGATCGGGCTTGCCGTCTTTTTTAAGAGTTTCAAGAAAATTCTGCTTTCTGGTAAGCATTTGAAGGTACCATCCTTTCAATAAATTATAAACTTTTCCTGGGTCAATAATACCGCGAAAAAACGGCTTTTGTCAACAATTTATTACGCATTGGGGCAAACTTCATAAAAAGTTTACAGGGAGTAGAAGAGCGCGGCGAGGTCGGCGGTGACGTCCTCGCCAAAGCTTGCCAGAGTGATAACGGCGATGTAGTTCCCCTGCTTCATGCAGATGAGCTTTTCATAGACCGTCATCTCGGAAAGAACACCTGTTATATCGATAGCGTCGCACGTTTCGCCGCAGAAATCAACCGTGGTTTTTTCGCAGTTCACGTCGGAATACCCGGCGGAGGTGAGCGCGTCACCCAGGTTGGAGATGGCGATATCAACGTAGCCCGCGGTGTCGAGCGCGGTGCCGTAGAGCACGCCGAGGTTTTCAAAAACGATGTTCATCGTGACGAGGCCGCTTTCGGCCATGGCGTACATGTCGTAAATAACGCTGCTGCTGCGCAGGGTCTCCGCGATCTCCTCATCGTCCATGGAGTCGATCACGAGGCCGTTGAGGTTCGCAATCTCCTCGTCGCTGTAATACGTCCAGCTTTCGTCGAGCGTGCAGCCGATGCCGAGAAAGTCGTTTTTGTAAACGCCGCCGGTCATGGAGCCAAATTCATAGTCCGGGCCGTCGTCGGCGGGGGCGGTGGGCTCGTCCAAGGGGACGTCGGCCGTGGGGGTGTCGCCGGTGTCGGCGGTCGGCGCGGAGCTTTCAAGCGGCTCGACCGTACCGGTAGGGGTCTTTTCTGCGCCGCAGGCGGCGAGGCTGAGGAGCATGCCCAGCGCGAGCGCCAGGGCAAGAAGCTTTTTTTTCATTTTCCATCATATCCGTTTCCTGAGTTTGGCGCCGCGCGGGATGTGGAAGAGCGCGGCACGGATACATTATATACGAAACGGCGCGCAACGTCAAGTCGGGCCGCCGGAAGCGCCGCTGCGGAGGGTGACCACCGGCACGTCGAGCGGGTTGAACAGGCGCGGGGCCTGCCCGACCTTCGCAAGACCGGCGGAAACGACAAGGTATGAGCCATTCTCCATCGGATACGCGCCGCGCGTATACTCCGGGAAGAACTCGCGGTTTGCCGCCAGAAGCCCGCCGTACCCCGGCAGACGGATAAGCCCGCCGTGGTTGTGCCCCGAAAACGCCAGATCGCAGCCGAGCTCCAGCGCCGCCGCGCCCTCATCCGGCCTGTGCGCGAGCATTACGGTGAAGATGTCGCCCTGCTCCGCGCGCAGCTCGTCCATGAGCTGGCGCGGCGTTTTTCTGTCCGCGTAGCCGTTCGGATCGTCGATCCCCGCCAGCGCGATGCTCTCCGCGCCGACCGTCAGCAGGACGTATTCGTTGCGCAGCGCCGTTACGCCCGTCTCCTCGAACAGAGCCTCGAGCTCGCCGACGCAGCCCGCCGCCCACTCGTGATTGCCCGTCACATAGTACACGGGCGCGAGCGCCGTAAGCCGAAGAAGCAGCCCGCGAAGCTTTTCCGGCGGGTTGTCCTCGTCCGCAATGTCGCCTGTTATAACAATTATATTCGGATTTTTAGCTTTCAGCGCTGTGATGAGCTTTTCGCCGTCCACACCGAGCAGGTCGCCGCCGTGAATATCCGACAGCTGCGCGATGCGGTAGCCGTCGAACGACGCGGGCAGTCCGGCGAAGCTCAGCTCGTAGCCGCGCGGCTTTACGACGCAGTTGCTGTAATACAGCGCGGCGTATGCCAGCAGCGCCAGGAGCAGCAGTGACGCCACGATGCGGCGCTTCCGTTTTCTTTGTTTTCGACGCTTGAACATTTTTCCTCCTAAGGTATTGCTGTCATTCAGAGGGAGCGATTGTAAAGATTTTTACGTCATTCAGAGCCTGCGAAGCAGGCGAAGAATCCCCTGGTTGGTTCTGCCATGGTAACGACCGTCGTACTGCGCTGCCCCTCCATAGGGGATTCCACGGGGTACTTCGTACCCCTCTGAATGACGGAGGCTTTGGGTCTCTGCGTCCACTATACCACCGCACCCTGCGCCGCACCTTAACTCTCACACGTCATTCAGAGGGAGCCGCAGGCGACCGAAGAATCCCCCGGTTGGTTCCACCGGGATAGCGACAACGTACTGCTCCGCCCCTGACCAGGGGATTCCACGGGGTACTGCGTACCCCCTCTGAAT
>CAKTED010000041.1 GCA_934546725.1 uncultured Oscillospiraceae bacterium
CGGGCAAAAGCATGCTCGCAAGCCGCCTGCCCTCGATCCTGCCGGACATGAGCCGCGCCGAGGCGCTTGAAACGACGGAGATCCACTCCATCGCCGGACTCACGACCGGCTCAGAGCCGATCGTACACCAGCGCCCCTTCCGCGCGCCGCACCACACGGTCTCGGCCATCGGCCTTTCCGGCGGCGGGTCAAATCCGCGCCCCGGCGAAATTTCGCTGGCGCATAACGGCGTGCTCTTTCTTGACGAGCTGCCGGAATTTTCGCGCGAAACGCTCGAAATTCTCCGCCAGCCGATGGAAAACGGCGAGGTGACGATATCGCGCGTGGCCGCCTCGGTAACCTATCCGAGCCGGTTCATGCTCGTCTGCGCGATGAACCCCTGCCGCTGCGGCTGGTACGGCCACCCTTCAGGGCGCTGCAAATGCACGGAAAGCTCCGTCCGCGCCTACCGCAGCCGCATCTCCGGCCCGCTGCTGGACAGGATAGACCTCTTTGTAAACGTTTCCTCGCTGGAATACGACGAGCTTAAGGACCGCTCCGGCGGCGAGAGCTCCGCCGTGATCCGTGAGCGAGTGAACGCCGCGCGAGGTCTCCAGCGGGAGCGCTTTGCGGGGACGGGCGTTTCCTGCAACGCGTATATGGGCAGCCGGGAGATCGCCCGCTTCTGCGCGCTCGACGATAAGGGGGACGCCATGCTCCGCGCGGCCTACGACAGACTCGGCCTCACCGCCCGCTCGCACGACAAGCTTCTGCGCGTGGCCAGGACCATAGCGGACCTTGCCGGAAGCGAGAGCATTTCGCCGCGCCACCTCGCCGAGGCGCTGCAATTTCGCGGCGCGGACGAGCGGTAAAAGCTCGCGGAAATGCTTTTCTCCGCTGAATGCATAAATTATTCGCATTTTCCTTGTCATGCATCGCAAAAGCTATTATAATCAGGCTGTCGAAAAAGCTTTTTTGAGATTCTATTATGCAGCAGTCTCACAGAGTTCCGTCATCCGCAGATGACGGAATAAAGTCAAATCCGTTTTTTACGGGGGGCGTGTACCTCGGAAAAAACACTTCTCAGCCTGCCAGTGTGCGAGCGCAGCGAGTGCGCGCAGCAGGCTGCATCCCCTTCGCGGAAATGCTTGCATTTCTGCGAGCAGGTATAAAAATGCCAGATAACCGTCAGGAGGGTAACGGTTGGAGTTCGATTCGCCGATATTTCTTTTCTGCTTTCTTCCGCCGCTCATTATAGCTGCTCATTGCAGGTCTCATCTTCTATTCGTTCGGACAGCTTTCGGGACTGGCGCTGCTTATCGCGGCGGCAGCGGTCAACTATGCCCTCGCGCGGCTCATAATGCGCGGGCGCGGCGCAAGGGCCGTTATGATCATTGCCGTGGCGGCGAACCTCGCCTTTCTCGGCGCGTATAAATATCTCGACTTCTTCCTTTCCGCGCTCTCCCCGCTTTTCGGCTCGAGCGTAATGAGCGTCGGCCTCGCCGCGCCGGTGGGGATATCGTTTTTCACCTTCCGCTGCATATCGTACATCGTGGACGTTTACCGCGCGCCGGAGACGGGCACGCGGAGCTTTCCCCGCCTGCTGCTTTACATAGCCTTCTTTCCGCAGCTCATGGCGGGGCCGATAGAGCGCTTCGGCAGCTTCTCGGCGCAGCTCCGCGGCCGCCGCGCCGATGCGCGGGCGATGGCTGAGGGACTGCGGCGCTTCATCATCGGTCTTGCGAAAAAGCTGCTTATCGCCGCCGTTCTCGGCAAAGCGGCGGACGCCGCCTTTTCCGCCTCCGCGCCCGATATCCGCATGGCATGGCTCGGCGCGGCGGCGTATATGCTCCAGATATACTTCGACTTTTCCGCATACAGCGACATGGCCATCGGGCTCGCCCGCGCCTTCGGCTTCTCCTCCCCGGAGAATTTTGACAGGCCGTATATCTCCGCCTCCGTCGGCGAATTCTGGCGGCGCTGGCATATGTCGCTCTCCTCATGGTTCCGCGACTATCTCTATATCCCGCTCGGCGGCAACCGGCGCGGCAGGACAGGAACGGCGCTGAACAAATTCATCGTCTTCGCGCTCTGCGGCCTGTGGCACGGCGCGGCGTGGACCTTCATCCTCTGGGGCGCGTGGCACGGGCTGCTCTCGGCGCTTGAAAGCCTGAGCGGCTGCGCGGAAAGGCTCGGCAAAAGCCGCGCGGGCAGGGTGCTCGGGCACGTATACACGCTGCTCGCCGTCTGCCTCGGCTTTGTAATGTTCCGCGCGCAGGACGTTTCGGCGGGGCTTTCGTTCATCGGCGCAATGTTCACGGGCTTTGACATCAGTGCGGCGGGCACGGCGGCTCTGCGCGGCGTTCTCACGGGCGAGGCCGTTTTCACGCTCATCATCGCGGCCCTCGGCGCGGTGCTGCCGCTCAGGGAGCTCTGGGCGCGCGCATGACGCCGTGCGGCTCATGGCGCTTGCCGAAGCGCGGGGCGTTCGCTGCGCCGACCTCTTTTCGGCCTTCGCCTCGCGCGGTGAAACGCTGTATTTCGCTCACGATTCGCACTGGAATTCGCGCGGCGCGGCGCTGGCGGCGGACGTGATCCTCGGCAAATTCGGCAGGGAGAGCAACCTTTTCGGCGGCGATTTTTCGCAGAGCGAGCGGCACGACGGCGACCTTTTCGAGATGCTTTACCCCGCGTTTCGGGACAGCGAGGAAAACCCCGTTTACGGCGGAACGCTGGACTTTTCCTGCGAGGGGAACGTCCGGCCGGACAGCATAACGATAAACGCCGCCGGGGGCGGCAGCGGCTCGCTGCTGGCTTTTCGTGACTCCTTCGGCAACCTGCTCTACCCCTATCTCGCGGCAGACTTCGCCTCCTCGCGCTTTTCGCGCGCCACTGCGTATGACCTCACGCTCATTGACGGGCTGGGCGCGGACTGTGTGCTCATCGAGCTTGTTGAGCGAAACCTTGATCACCTCGTCCGGAACATCCCGGTCATGCCCGCGCCGGAGCGCGAAGCGCCGCTCACGGACGGCGAGGGCGCCGACGCCAGGCTGACGCTTGACGGCGGAGTATCCGACGGCCTCGGGCTTATCGGCGGCACGCTTGGTCTTGAGCCGGACGTGGACTTCCCGGTTTACATAATATCCGGCGGTCGCTGCCGCGAGGCCTTTCTGCTCGAAGAAAACGGCTTTGCGGCATATATCCCGGAGGGCGAAGACATCGAAGCCGTTATCCTCATAAGCGGCGGAAAATGGCTGCGCTGCACCGTCAAATAGCGCTTATTCCGGGGCCATGCCCTTTTCATACAGAATATAAAAAGCAAAGGCAGGAATGGAAAAATGAAAAAAGCACTTACCCTCATCATCTGCGCCGCGCTGGCAGCGGCGCTCTGCGCCTGCGGCTCGGAAAACTCCGGCACGTAGCCCACGGACACCACAGCCTCCGCGCAGCCCACGGCAGAGCAGACGCCCGAGGTCACCGTCGAGCCGCAGGAGAGCGCCGAACCGACCGATGAAGCGCCCGCCGCGGAGCCCTCCGAGGAGCCGACGCCCGCGCCCGAAGCCACGGCGGAGCAGACTCCCGCTCCCACCGTCGAGCCTGTTGAGGAGCCCGTCGAGAACGATCCCGCGCCCGCCGCAATGAGCCGTGAGGAGGCCAAAGCGGCCGCCGAGGCCTGCGTCGGCATGGACGTGAGCGAGCTTTACGCCGCCGTCGGCCAGCCGAACTCCTCGGATTACGCGCCCAGCTGCATCGGCGACGGCGAGGACGGCAACCTTTACTATGACGGCTTCACGGTCTACACCTACCGCGAGGGCGGCTCGGAGAGCGTTGAATATGTCGAGTAAGGAATTTCTGCGCTCCATGGCGTCCCTTTTTGCGGCGGTGGCGGTCCTCACCGCCGCAACGATGGCGGTACACGCGTATTTTGCCGCGGACGACCTCGCGCCGGTCAGCGAGGACGGCGCGGTGGACGGGGCCGCCGAGCCGCCGAAGCCCATGCTGGAGCTTCGCTCTGCGGACGATACGCACCAGAGCTACATAAGCGGCTATGGCGACGGGCTTTTCCGTCCCGACGGGAACATCACCCGCGCCGAGGCGGCAAGCATGTTTTACGGTCTGCTGCGCGAAAAGCCCGCCGAACGCCTGAGCTTTGCCGACGTGAGCGAGGCGGACTGGTACTACGACGCTCTCGGTCTGCTCGCGGCCTACGGCATCATTGACGTCGACGGCAACTCCGCCGCGCCGGATGAGACGATAAGCCGCGCGGACTTCGTGGCCATGGCGGCGCGATTTTTCCCCATCGTCGAGGCCGAGTGCGTATTTAACGACGTGGACGAAACGACGCGTTGGCGCGACGAGATCGTTTCCGCCTGCGCGCGGGGCTTCATAAGCGGCTACGGTGACGGAAGCTTTCGCCCCGACGGGCTCATAACCCGCGCCGAGGCGACGGCCGTGATAAACCGCATTCTTGGCCGCAGCGCGGATATGGACTATATTTCCGGCATCATCCTGCCGCTTTTTGATGACGTTTCTCCCGCACACTGGGCCTATGGCGAGATCATGGAGGCCGCGCTTACGCATACGCCGAAGCCCGATACGGCGGCGGGCGAAACGTGGGCAAACGTGAACACCGCGCCGCTCAGGCGCAGTCCCGGCCTGCTTTTCGACGGCTTCGACTTCTATTACATCGAGGATAACGGCTTTCCGGCGGTGAATAAGGACGTAGGCGGGCTGCACTTCGGCGCGGACGGCCATTATACCAGCGGCGACGCCGAGATAGACAAATTCGCAAAGGACACTTTGGCAAAGATCTGCACCGACGGTATGACGCAGGAGCAGCGGCTCCGCGCCGCGTTCAACTATACGCGCGACAGCTTCTCCTATCTGCGCCGCAACTATTATAAGACCGGCGATACCGGCTGGGAGCTGGAGGAGGCGCGCATCATGTTCCAGACGGGGCGCGGCAACTGCTACTGCTTCGCGGGCGTTTTCTACTACCTCTCCCGCCAGCTGGGCTACGATTCGCGCATAATCAGCGGCGGCGTCGGCTGGTCGTACCGCCCGCACGGCTGGGTCGAGATCGACCAGGGCGGCACGACGTATATTTACGACACCGAGCTTGAGATGGCCTACCGCAAAAAAGGCGTTTATTCGTATGATTTTTATCACATGGCCTACGCCAACGTCCCCTGGCCGTATAAGAAATAGGCAAGGCTTATTATATGGTGTCATTCAGAGCCTGCGCAAGCAGGCGAAGAATCTCCCCGGTTGGTTTGTACAGGTAACGTCCTTGCGGCCTCCCTTGTGTAAAGGGAGGTGTCTTTGCGGCGCTTGCGACGCAAAGACGGAGGGATTGACTCTGTTGCAGACTTGACCGGCAGTAATAACGATGCTGTGCAATAACGAACCTGTACGAGCAACCCCTCAGAGCGCTTCGCGCCCAGCTCCCCTTACACAGGGGAGCCCAAACGGCGATGCCCCTTTCTGCCCCTCCGCATGGGATTCCACGGGGTACTTCGTACCCCTCTGAATGACGGTAACTTTGTGTCTCCGCGTCCACGTTACCTCCCGCGTCCACGTTACCGCCGTACCCCACACATCCACGCATCCACCCACGCCATATCATAACATCAAAGGAGACTCTGCTCATGAAAAAGCTTCTTGCCGCGCTGATGGCGCTGTGCATGCTCGCAGGACTCTGCGGCTGCGCGAGAGTGGTTCCCAAAAAGACCTGGGAGGATGAATTTGCCAAGGGTGAGGAACACTTCAGCCTCGGCGAATTTGAGGCTGCAAAGCGCTCCTTCGAGGCAGCCATAGAGCTGGAGCCCACGCAGACCGCCCCGTATATCGGGCTTATCACCGCCTGCTTCCGGCTGGGCGAATTTGACGAGCTGAACGCGGCGGTGGAGAAGGCGCGCCTTTCCGCGGATGATCAGGACGAGATAGACGCCCGGATAGAATGGCTGAAATGGGAGCTTTTAAAAGAAACGCGCACGGCACTTTACGATGACAGCGTCGGCGACGGGCTTTTCCAGACCACGGCCGGAACCGAAATTCTCGAGCTGCCGGACGAGGCCTTCGGCTTTGTTCGCGGCTTTTACGTCGATATTGACGATGACGGCGCGAAGGAATACGTCGCCTGCTTTTCCGAGCGCGACGGTATACATATAAAAGTATACAGCATTTCTGACAGCTGGCAGGTGGAGAGCAATGATCTCATCGTTAAGGAGGGTCTGGACTATTGCAGCCAGATAAACGTAATCCTCTACCGCAGCGCGGTGTATGACGCATGGTGCGTGGCGTTTGAGCGCACGCCAAACAACCCGTACACCGGCGCGCAGGGCTTTGAGGCCTCGAATTATGTTCTGAGCGGGGCTTCCTCAGAGCCGACGGATTCGTGGGAATGGTACAGCTGTATCTCCGCTGCGTACGAGCTGGACGAAGCAGAGGCGGACATGAAGCTGAAGGGCTTCCCGCTGTCCATATATCTCGGCTTCACCTGCGAGAAGAGCCTGGAGGAGAGCTGCTGGCTCATGGGTACCGAAACCTCCGGCTCGGGCTATGGCAGCGAGGATCAGCGAAGCATAAGCTACGTCTCCTCCGATCGGCTCGAAGCAAAAGACTGGTATCCCGAGGATCGGCGGCCAGTGGAATCGGCGCAGTTCTGCGAGGTTCGCACCGCGCCGGAGCTTGACACGAACGCGACGACGCACGGCTGCATAATGACGATCGATAACGGCGGCGACCCGCTGTACCCCTACGCGGTATACGACAGCGTCAGCGGCAGAGTCCTGGCAAGCTTCCTCCTGCCGCAGCTTTACGACGACTTCTGCTACGCCGACGAATACGTCAGCGTGATCGACCGCGACGAGCGCTACCTTGTTTTCAACGCGGAGCTTGGCCCCGGCGACTGGATCACGGCCTCCTACGATACTCTTGAGGACACGTTCACCGAGCTGCCCTACGGCAAGTACTGGGTAAGCTCTCCCCGCGGCTTCCTCGTCGGCAAATCCGTTTCATACGACGTTGACGCGGCGTGGATGCACACCGGCGCGGTGACCCTCGCCATTTGCAGGCCGGACGGCAGCGTTATCGCCACTCTCTGTGAGGACGGCTATTCGCCGGAGTACTGCATTGAGAACGGCTGCGTCTATTACGCCTACGCGACGGAGCCCATACCCGGCAGCGGCAGTACCTGCTCCGCCTCGCCGGATACGCGCGTTTCCTGGCAGCTGTGGCGCTACGACGTTGAAAGCGGCTCAAACACGAAGCTGGCGGACTTTCAGGCCGGGCAGGTGTTCAGCGTAACGTCCACGACGGCGACATATCATCTCTTCGGCGAATCGGACGAGGTTTACACGATAAGCCTCGTCGGCTGAGCGCCGGGGAGCGAGCTTTTCCAGCCGCATGTTTTTTTCTTTACTGTTGACTTTTCCGTTTCGCGGCGGTATACTTTCATCAGCTCATAAATTTAAATTACTGAAGCAAAGGAAGCTTGACATGCCAGTCACAGATATACTTGAACAGAACTGCCGGCTGTACGGAAACGACGTATGCCTGGTTGAAATAAACCCCGAGCTTAAGGATTCGCAGCGCATAACGTGGCGCGAATACGACCTCATGCAGCCCACGCCCTCGCCGTACCACCGCCGCGAGATCACATGGAGCATATTTAACGAAAAGGCGAACCGCTTCGCCAATCTCCTCACGAGCCGGGGAATAAAGAAGGGGGACAAGGTCGCCATCCTGCTGATGAACTGCCTCGAGTGGCTGCCGATATACTTCGGCATTCTCAAGACCGGCGCGGTGGCAGTGCCGCTCAATTTCCGCTATGATCCCTCCGAGATAGAATACTGCGTGAACCTTTCAGACGCCGTCGTGCTCGTTTTCGGCCCGGAGTTCATCGGCCGCGTGGAGAGCATTGCCGATACGCTCAGCCGCAACCGCCTGCTTTTCTACGTTGGCGACAGCTGCCCAACCTTTGCCGAGAGCTACAATACCCTCACGGCGAACTGCTCTTCAAGCTTTACCGCCGTGCCGCTCACGGACGCGGACGACGCCGTTATCTACTATTCCTCCGGCACTACGGGCTTCCCCAAGGCGATACTGCACAACCACGAGTCACTCATGCACGCCGCAAGAGTGGAGCAAAACCACCATTCAACGACGAAGGACGATGTTTTTCTCTGCATTCCGCCGCTTTACCACACCGGCGCGAAGATGCACTGGATGGGCTCCTTCCTCGTCGGCGGCAAGGCCGTGCTGCTCAAGGGCACCTCGCCCGAGGTGATTCTGGACGCCGTATCCCGCGAGCAGTGCACCATCGTATGGCTCCTCGTCCCGTGGGCGCAGGATATTCTCAGCGCGCTCGACAGCGGACGCATAAAGCTCTCGGACTATAAGCTCGACCAGTGGCGGCTCATGCACATCGGCGCGCAGCCCGTACCTCAGAGCCTCATTCACCGCTGGCTCAAATATTTCCCGCACCATCAGTACGATACGAACTACGGCCTTTCCGAGTCCATCGGCCCCGGCTGCGTACATCTCGGCGTCGAGAACATAAACAAGGTCGGCGCGATCGGCGTTCCGGGCTACGGCTGGCAGGTGAAGATCGTGGACGAGAGCGGGAACGAGGTCGCGCAGGGCAGCGTCGGTGAGCTTTGCGTGAAGGGTCCGGGCGTTATGACCTGCTATTACAAGGACGAAAAGGCCACGGCCGAGGTTTTGAAGGACGGCTGGCTCTACACCGGTGACATGGCAGAGCAGGACGCCGACGGCTTCATCTGGCTCGTGGACCGCAAAAAGGACGTTATCATCTCCGGCGGCGAGAACATTTACCCCGTGCAGATAGAGGATTTTCTCTCCGCCCACCCGAAGGTGAAGGATGTGGCCGTTATCGGTCTGCCGGACGCGCGTCTGGGCGAGATTTCCGCCGCGATAATCCAGGTGGAGGACGGGCAGGAGTGCAGCGAGCAGGAGATAAACGACTACTGCCTGAAGCTTGCGCGTTATAAGCGCCCGCACCGCATAATTTTTGCACCCGTCCCGCGCAACGCCACCGGCAAGATCGAAAAGCCGAAGCTCCGCGCCATGTACGGCGTTACGGAGCTCGTGGACGCTCAGAACAGGGCGTGAATGCGTTATGATATGTTGTACCCCGCCGCTTCGGCTTTTCAAGCCGGGCGGCGGGGTTTTTGCCGTTGCTGTGGCGGGGGCTGTATCGTAGACGCGGGATGGTCGTGTTCTCTTCCGTCATCCTCGCGCAGCGGGGATCCCCTACGGAGGGGCAGAGCAGTACGTCACAGTGGACGTGGAGGCCCAGGGTCTCCGTCATTCAGAGGCCGCAGGCAATACCCCAGTCTCGGCCGCGACCCCAGCGCAGCGGATCGCGGCCGAAAAGGAGGAGTAAGGGAGCGAGCGAAGCTTTCGACGCAAGGAGGAAGCGGAGTCGAGTGGACTTTGCGACGACGCAATCCCCAACGGAGGGCGTAAAGAGTACGTTGTCGTTACCATGGTGGAACGTACCAGGGGATTCTTCGCCTGCTTACGCAGGCTCTGAATGACAGCGGATAATAAGCTTACGCTCCCTTTGGATGACAGCGGAATTGTTGACGTTGACGCACATTTTTTCATCCGCCGCGGAATGCGGCAATTTCGGCGCGGCAAAAGCGGTATAACTGTGGCGGGAGGGATAAAAAATGAAGCACGCACGCAAGGTACTTTTTCTGCTCCTCGCGCTGCTCTGCCTGGCTGGCACGGCGGCGGCGCAGGGCTTTTTGAGCCGCGGGGAATTTCTCGCGCTGCTCCTTCCGGGAGAGCCGGGGCGCGACACGGATTTTCTCGACGTCGGACAGGCCTCGCCC
>CAKTED010000042.1 GCA_934546725.1 uncultured Oscillospiraceae bacterium
GATCGGGACTGCCGAATTTGTTCTTAAGGCCGTCGCGCATTTGTGTAAAAACCCTGGCCTGGCAGTTGTATTCACTGCAAAGCTCCTTATATCTGCGTACCATGCAGTCGTTTCCGCCAACGATGACTACGCTCATGTGTAAATTCTCCTTTCACGCTTTGGTTAGCGACTGCTAACCAAAGGACTTTAAATAATCGCCCTTTTGGGCGGTGTGTGTTTGTGTTAATGCTTGTATTTACGATATCATTTTAGCGAAGAAAAGGAGCCCGTTCCACTCCAAAAAGGCTGAAACAGGCTCCAATCGGACAGATAAAACTCTCAGTCCAAAAGATTCTTCATGCTGTGCAGGCTGATGCCGAGCGTTGAAATATTATGCAGCAGCGCGGAGGTCGCGGGCGGGAGAATACCGGCCACGCCCATGACGATGAGGAAGAGGTTGAAGGAAACGATGAAGCGGTAATTACACCTTATGCGCTTCATCAGCGCATCGCTGAGCGATTTGAGCGTAAGCAGGGCGAAAAGATCGTTTGCGGATATGGTTATGTCCGCGATCTCGCGGGCTATGGCCGCTCCGCTGCTTATGGCTATGCCGGCGTCCGCCTCGGAGAGGGCGGGAGAGTCGTTCACGCCGTCGCCGACCATTATGACCTTGCGGCCCGCTGCGCGCTCGGCGTGGATAAAGCTGGCCTTATCCTCTGGCAGCACCTCGGCGTGATATTCGTCCACCCCGACGGCCGCCGCCACGGCGCGGGCGGTTTTCTCGTTATCCCCGGTCATCATGACTATTTTGTTTATGCCCAGCCTGTGCAGACTGGATATAACGGCCCCGGCCTCCTCGCGCAGCGGGTCGGAGATGCAGATGACGGCTGCGAGTACGCCGGAAATGGCAAGATAGAGATGTGAATATTCCTCGGGCAGGGCGTCGAATTTTTCCTGTTCGCCCTCGGGAATAACGCAGCCCTCGTCCTGAAAAACGAAGTGGTAGCTGCCGATGATGACCTTTTCGTCGCCAACGAGGCTTGAAATACCGTGCGCGACGACGTATTCCACCTTGGAATGGCGCTCCTCGTGATTGAGGCCGCGCTCCTTTGCCGCGTTTACAACGGCGTTTGCCATGGAGTGCGGATAGTGCTCCTCAAGGCAGGCGGCGAGGCGGAGCATATTGTCCGGCTCATGCTCGCCGAAGACCTCTATCTGCGCGACCTTCGGGGAGGCGTAGGTGAGAGTGCCGGTCTTGTCAAAGACGAGAGTCGTCGCTCCGGAGACGGCCTCAAGGAATTTGCCGCCCTTTATGGAGATGTTGTAGTAGCCGGCCTCGCGCATGGCCGAGAGCACGGCTATGGGCATGGAGAGCTTCAGCGCGCAGGAAAAGTCCACCATCAGAATGGAGAGAGCCTTCGTCACATTGCGCGTGAGCAGATATGTAAGGATGGTACCGCCGAGGCTGAAGGGAACGAGCCTGTCGGCCAGATGAGACGCTGCGTCCTCCGTGGAGGATTTGAGCTTCTCCGATTCCTCTATCATTTTAACGATGCGGTCGTAGCGGCCCGAGCCGGTGTTTTTGTCCACGCAGATGACGCATTCGCCCTCCTCGACGACCGTACCGGCATAAACATAGCTGCCGTGCTCCTTGCGGACGGGCATGGACTCGCCGGTGATGGACGCCTGGTTTACGAATACCTCGCCGGAAACAAGCTTTCCGTCGAGCGGGATCATGCTGCCGGTGCGGACAACTATGTTGTCGCCAACGTTCACGCTGCCGACGGGGACAAGGACCTCAACGCCGTCTGCGAGCATCCACACCTTGTCCACATTGAGCGACATGCTGCGCGCGAGGTCGTCCACGGATTTCTTGTGCGTCCACTCCTCAAGGATCTCGCCGATCCTGAGCAGGAACATGATGGACGAGGCCGTGCCGCAGTCGCCGCGCAGGATGGAAACGGCGATGGCCGTTGCGTCAAGCACCGGGACCTCGATCTTTCCGCGCAGCAGGCATTTTATGCCTTTTTTGATGTAGCCGAGAGAGCGGACTACGGATATTACCGCGCGGATGGGCGCGGGGATGAAAAGCCTGCTGAAGCAGCGGCGCAGCACGCAGTTTACCAGCTTGTCCTGATACTCGCGGTTCAGCTCGCGGCCTGTGCGGTCGGGAACGAGGGCGAGAGCAGTCTCATCGGTGTATGAAAAGCGGCTGAGCGCGTGCACGATATCCTGCCTGCCGGAGACGAAAAATATCACGGCGTCGCAGGTGCGGTCATAGACCTTGACGTCGGTAACGCCGTCAACGTTTCTGAGATAGTATTCAAGAATGTCCGCCTGGTGAAGAGTCATCCTGCGCTGCTCGGCGTGGATGCGCAGTCTCCCGACGGTTTCATGCAATATTCTGCATTTCATGGGTATTCCTCCATAAAAAAGCCGGAAAGATGATTAAAAAACACCTCTCCGGCCTGCGGGTCTGATATTTGCCTGCGGGACTTATTCGGCCGTGGTATCCTCGGCAGCCGTCTCAGCAGCACCGGTCTCTTCGGTGCAGCAGCAACAGCTGTCCTCAATGACCTCTTCCTCGGCGGCGTAATCCTCGTTGATCTTCTTTGCGTCGGCCATGATGTCGTCCGCGCCCTCTTTGATCTTCGTAGCGGTGGTCATAACGCAGTCCTTAGCGCGGATAGCCGCGGCAGCGGTATGAGCATAGGCCTTTCTGGCACCCTTGCTGCTGAGAATTTTGATACCGGCGGTACCGAAAAGAACGCCACCGGCGAACAGACCAGCTTTTCCCCAATTATTCATAACTGATTCCTCCTTGAAATTTATCCTTTATAAACGAAAAATTGAGAGCTGCTTATTAATTCTGATATTATATGAACGAACCCCCTGCGCTGCAACTCCAAAAAGACATTTTTACAAAAAAAGCGAAAATAATCACGATTCACAGCTTGATATGCTGCTGCGGTATTCGTTTGGAGATATCCCGAACGTATCACGAAAGGCTTTGGCAAATTTGCTGCCGTTATCATAGCCGTATATTCCGGCGACCTCAAGAACGGTCATGTCCGTGCTCACGAGGGTCTGCGCGGCGGCCCGCATCTTCTGCTCGCGGATATATGCGTATACGGAGGTGCCGTAAACTCCCCTGAAGCAGGTTTTGAGCTGAGTGGGCGAGACGTGGAAAACGGCTGCAAGGCCGTCTATCGTCACCCGGCTGTCCATATGCTCGCTCAGATAGCGACATACATCCTTGGCAAGCTGCGACTGCCTGCCGGAAAGCTGATTTTTTTTCTGCTCCGTACTCACCGGCATCGCGCTGAGAAAAAGCAGCAGCTCGAGGATCTTTACCTTGAAGTACCCCTTTTTTATGCTGTCCGGCACGGAGTACAGCTCGGAAAATATGTGCTCTATCGACTGCTCGGAGCGCGCAACGAAGCAATCGCCGCCGCCGCAGAATTTTTCAAGCAACGCGGCGGGCTGGACGTTCACGTCCTCAAGCAGGCAGGAAAGACATGACGGAGCGGAGTTTACGTCTATCGCTATGCTCACGCCGAGATAATGGCCGAGCGGGAAATAGGGCGCGGGGTCGGAGGTGCGGCGCAGGCTGATGGAAAGGTCGTCCTCCGTGAGATAAAAAAATCTGTCGCCGGAGCCGCATTCCATGCGGCCCTCGCGGCAGTGATTGATTTCAAGAACGTCCCTGCCGCAGTCGCTGCGTTCGCAGTGCGGAGAATGTATATTATAATATGTAAGGGTAATACCGGGAAAAACGCCGTATTCAGTGGCCGAGTTGGAAACGGAGGGGAGCATCACAGCGCCTCCCTGAGCGAGGAGGCGTCCGGCTCCGGGGCCCTGAGCATTCCCTCGAGGCTCTTTTCCGGCACCTCTGCCAGAAGAGCGTAGGCCGCGGCCTTTACGTCGGCTTCGTTCGCGAGCAGGGAGGAAAGGCTGCCGCAGATGGCGTCAAAATATCTGGCGTAGCGCTCGGCAAGGTCGCGGCCGTCGTCCGTAAAGAAGGCCTCGCCATAGCGGTCCTTGCGTATGAGCTGCATGTCGCGCAGTGTGTTCATCATGGTGTGTACGCTGGGCCTGGTTATACCGAGCGAGTCTGCGATATCAACGCAGCGAACGCCCTTGCCGTCCTGCATGAGCTCGTTCATTACGAGCAGGTACTTGATGTTTGCCGCAGTGAGAAGCTGCTTTGCCAAGGCGCTGAGCCTCCTTCCGTCTGTTCTGTGAATTCCCTGTCAAAACGGTTTTCCGGAGAAAACCGCTTTGACAGGGGCGGGAGAAGCAGCTTGCAGCTCCCGCCGGTGTACTGAGCCGGGTGTGAATAGCAGGTGGAAAGCCTTTACTCAGGCTTTTAAAAGTCCTGGGATATTTTATTTTGCGTGGTGGCAGGCTGAGCAGGAGGAGCAGCCGGAGCAGGCCGAGCAGGCTCCGCCGCAGCTCTGGCAGTTTCCGCCGCACAAATGCTTTCCTTTTTTAAGGTCCCTTCTCATCGAGCGGACTATTGCGAAGACTACGGCCGCCACAACGAGCAGAACTATGAATGTGCCTATATTGGATGTGATAAAGTCCAGCATTTTTTATCCCTCCGTTTCATTTCAGAAAACCATGCCGGGAAAATCGATTTGACCGCTGTCCGCCTTAAGCCTTGACCTTTACCTTCGTGGTAAGGGTGTTGGACTCCCTGTAGGGGCGAACGAGCATGAAGACCATTACCGCAATGGCAGCCACGGCTACGATAACGCCGAGGATGTTTGCGCTGCCGGTGAAGAGCTTGCCGAGCTGATATACGATGAGGCCGATGACATAGGCAAAGCCGCACTGATATCCGATGGCGAACCAGAACCACTTGATATTGTTCATCTCACGCTTGATGGCGCCCATAGCAGCGAAGCAGGGAGCGCACAGCAGGTTGAAGATGAGGAAGGACATGCCGCTCAGAGAGGTGAAGGAAGCGGCCATGGTGGCGTAAACGTTGCCGGCTGCGCCGTAGAGAATGCCGAGAGTACCGACGATGTTCTCCTTGGCGACGAGGCCGGTGATGGCGGCGACTGTCGCCTGCCAGTTGCCCCAGCCGAGGGGCTTGAAGATGAAGGCGATGGCTCCGCCGATCTTGGCGAGGATGCTGTAATCGATCTCGTCCTCACCCAGCATGCGGAAGCCGTCCTCGGCCCAGCCAAAGTAGGTGGTGAACCAGATAACGATGGTGGAGAGAAGGATGATGGTACCGGCCTTCTTGATGAAGGACCAGCCGCGCTCCCACATGGAGCGGAGAACGTTGCTTACGGTCGGCCAGTGATAGGCAGGCAGCTCCATAACGAAGGGGGCGGGATCGCCGGAGAACATCCTGGTCTTCTTGAGCATAATGCCGGAGATGACAATGGCGGCCATGCCGATGAAGTACGCAGCGGGAGCTACCCACGCCGCGCCGCCGAAGATGGAGCCCGCGATCATGGCGATGAAGGGAAGCTTTGCCCCGCAGGGGATGAAGGTCGTGGTCATGATGGTCATTCTGCGGTCGCGCTCATTTTCAATGGTACGCGAGGCCATGATGCCGGGAATGCCGCAGCCGGTTCCGATGAGGATCGGGATGAAGGATTTGCCGGAGAGGCCGAACTTGCGGAAAATACGATCCATAACGAAGGCGATACGAGCCATATAGCCGCAGGATTCGAGGAAGGCAAGGAAGATGAAGAGAACGAATATCTGGGGCACAAAGCCGAGAACGGCGCCAACGCCGGCCACGATACCGTCAAGAATGAGTCCGGAGAGCCAGTCTGCGCAGTTGACGGCTTCGAGACCGTTGCCTATGAGGACCGGAATACCGGGTACCCAAACGCCGTAATCGGCGGGATCAGGCTCGTCAAAGCCGTTTTCCGCGAAGTAGTCGACGGCTTCAAGATAGCTCATCTGAACGACATCTTCGTTATCCGCCTCGCTCTCGGGGACGGCATCATAGTAAACGGTCATATCGCTGACCGCGAGGGTCTCCTCGTCCTCAACCTCAATGGTCGCGGTGCCGGACTCGGGAACAACGGCCTGCATCTCGGAGAGAGCGGCATCCGCGTCGAACGCCTCGTCCTCAAGGTCAAGCTCATAGTAGCCGCTGACAGCACTGCTTGCGGTGGCATATTCGTCCGCGGCGTCTCCATAAGCGCCGGAGCCGATACCGAGCAGGTGCCAGCCGTCACCAAATACTCCGTCGTTGGCCCAGTCCGTCGCCCAGCCGCCAACGGTGGTGACGGAAACGTAGTAAACGATGAACATTACGACCGCGAAAATAGGAAGAGCCAGCCAGCGGTTTGTTACGATGCGGTCGATCTTGTCGGAGGTGGAGAGCTTGCCTGCGTTTTTCTTTTTATAGCAGCCCTTTATGATGGAGGCGATGTAGACGTAGCGCTCGTTTGTGATGATGCTTTCGGCGTCGTCGTCACACTCGGACTCTGCGGCCTTTATGTCCTCCTCAATGTGGGAGAGGACCGTCTTGTCAAGCTTGAGGCTCTCAAGAACCTTCTGGTCGCGCTCAAAGATCTTGATGGCGTACCAGCGCTGCTGAGCCTCGGGCATGTTATGTACTGCGGCTTCCTCAATATGAGCGATGGCGTGCTCAACAACTCCGGAGAAGGTGTGCATGGGAACTGTCTTCGTGTTCCTGGCAGCGTCAATGGCGGCCTCGGCGGCCTCCATGACTCCGTTGCCCTTAAGAGCGGAGATCTCGACTACCTTGCAGCCAAGCTCGCGTGAAAGCTCTGCGGTGTTGATCTTGTCGCCGTTCTTGCGGACGACGTCCATCATGTTCACGGCCACGACGACGGGGATGCCGAGCTCGGTGAGCTGGGTCGTGAGATAGAGGTTTCTTTCAAGGTTCGTGCCGTCGATGATGTTCAGAATGGCGTCCGGTCTCTCGCCGATGAGGTAGTTTCTCGCAACGACCTCTTCAAGGGTGTAGGGAGAGAGAGAGTAGATGCCGGGAAGGTCGGTGATCGTAACGCCGGTGTGCTTTTTGAGCTTGCCCTCTTTTTTTTCAACGGTAACGCCGGGCCAGTTTCCCACAAACTGGTTGGATCCGGTGAGAGCGTTGAACAACGTTGTTTTACCGCAGTTGGGGTTGCCCGCAAGGGCAATTCTGATATCCATTGCTGTTTGTTCCTCACTTTCCTGATTAGCGCTCGCTAACTGAACGCGTGAAAAATAAGGGGCTTATATTTCCCCTGAATGTTTGCCTGAAGCCATGCGCGCGATGCGGGGCCGATTTTTACTCGACCTCGATCATGTCGGCATCGGCCTTGCGAAGAGAAAGCTCGTAGCCGCGAACGGTGACCTCGACGGGATCGCCCAGCGGAGCCACCTTGCGAACGTGGACCTCAACGCCCTTCGTTATGCCCATGTCCATGATGCGGCGCTTTACCGCGCCTTCTCCGTGCAGCTTTACGACCTTGACGGTGCTGCCGATCTTTGCCTGCCTGAGAGTATTCATTTGCCATATCCCCCTTCTGATTTTGCAGATTAAAAGAGTAATTATTTTTTATAATAACGCAGATCAGATCATTATCTTCTGCGCCATTTCACGGCTTATTGCCACGCGGGCCTCCTTGACGTTTACGATGATGTTCCCTCCGATGGAGGAAACGACGGTAACAGTGCCGCCGGAAACAAAGCCAAGGTTTTCAAGGTGCTTTTTAACCTCCGGACTTCCTCCGATCTTCCTGATAATGTTCTCTTCGCCGACGGAAGCAAGCGTCAACGGCATCATAGTTCATCCTTCCCTTTTATCTGGAGTTGGGAAGCGGAGCGAAACCTGTATTAGCCCAGGCTAACTGTGCGGCCAAATACCAGGTTAGCTCTCACTAACCTGGTAGCATGATAACGTTTGATAAGCGATTTGTCAACAGCAAATTTTGAAAAAAGCGGGCAAAAATGCAAATCTGGCGAGCTGAACAAAAGTTAGCCTGAACTAACTGGGGCTTTGTGCATTTGCACCAGTTCTTTTTGCGCGCATGCCCCGGCAGCATGTAAAAAAAGACGCTCAGACGGTTGAAAAACTGCCGATCATGTGATATCCTGATTCCCGGCGGAGGGGTAAGCTGCCCGAAGCCGGCAAATACGTTTTCTGCGGGCGGCTCGATTTTCTTATCGAACCGCTTTTTTGTAAGCATAAAGCGGAAAAAATGCAAAACACCTCTTTTAAAACGGCGTAAAATATATTAGAATAGTTAAAAGTGTAATCTGGGACTGGAGGCTCACATATGGAACCGAAATATAAAAGGGTGCTGCTCAAGCTGAGCGGCGAGGCACTGGCGGGCAAGGCTTCGCGCGGACTGGATTTTGATATCATCGGCAAGGTCTGCGACGTTATCAAAAAATGCAACGATGCCGGAATAGAAATAGGCATAGTAATAGGCGGCGGAAACTTCTGGCGCGGAGTGAAGGACGGCGGCTCCTGCATGGAGCGTACCCGCGCCGACCACATGGGCATGATGGCAACGGTGCTCAACTGCCTGGCGGTCGCGGACGTTCTTGAGCAGAAGGGCGTTCCCGTCCGTGTGCAGACGGCTATTGAGATGCGCGAGGTGGCGGAGCCCTATATCCGCCAGAAGGCCATGCGTCACCTTGAGAAGGGCCGGGTGGTAATTTTCGGCTGCGGCACCGGCTGCCCCTATTTCTCCACGGATACGGCCGCCGTCCTGAGAGCGGCGGAGATAAACGCGGACGCCATCCTTCTTGCAAAGAATATAGACGGCGTTTATGAAGCGGACCCGAAGCTTGTTCCCGACGCGAGAAAGTTTGACGAGATCAGCTATTCCGAGGTCCTTGCAAAGCGCCTGGCGGTCATGGATTCCACGGCCACGTCCCTTTCCATGGATAACTCCATTCCCATCATCCTCTTCGCCCTTGAGGACCCTGAGAACATATACAGAGTAATAATGGGCGAGAAGATCGGTACGGTAGTATATAACTAAAAAAGTATACAATTAAAAATTCAAATATACGGGAGGCATATAAGATGAATAACGGCGACTACAAAGAATTTTCCGCAAAGATGGAGAAAACCGTTGAAGTAATGCAGAGCGACTTTGCTTCTGTAAGAGCAGGCCGCGCGAACGCCGCGGTCCTTGACCAGATAAGGGTGGACTATTACGGAACGCCGACCCCCGTGCAGCAGATAGGCACGATCTCCTCTCCCGACCCGAGAACACTCGTCATCCAGCCCTGGGAGTCGAGCCTGCTCAAGGAGATAGAAAAGGCCATCCAGACCAGCGACCTCGGCATAAATCCGCAGAACGACGGCCGTGTTATCCGCCTGGTCTTCCCCCAGCTCACGGAGGAAAGACGTAAAGAGCTGGCAAAGCAGGTCAAAAAATACGGCGAGGACAGCAAGGTAGCCGTGAGAAACATCCGCAGAGACGCCATGGAAAAGTTCAAGGCTCAGAAGAAAAAGTCCGAGATCACCGAGGACGACCTCAAGAACATCGAGAAGGATCTGCAGAAGATCACGGACGACTTTGTTAAGAAAATTGACGAGCTTGTCGCTAAAAAGGACAAGGAGCTTCAGAGTATCTGACGATGGCGCTTTTTTCAAGAAAAAATAAGAATGAAGAAAATAAATGGCAGGCTGGTAACAGCCTGCCAAAGCATGTTGCAATAATCATGGACGGCAACGGCCGCTGGGCAAAAAAGCGCGGCCTGCCGCGAACGGCGGGCCATTCCGCGGTAGCGGAGACCTTTCGGCGCATTGCAACGTACTGCAAAAATCT
>CAKTED010000043.1 GCA_934546725.1 uncultured Oscillospiraceae bacterium
GTTACTGCGGCAGAACCATTTGGGGGATTCTTCGCCTGCTTACGCAGGCTCTGAATGACGTGCAGGAGTTGAAGTGCGGTGCAGGGCTGAGCACACCGTCCGTGCCGGACGGGGCAGTTACCTCAGCGACGGCGGATACGTGCCGCATGCATGCAGCTTTGCAAGCTCGGATGCGACCTCGGCGCGATCCTCGATATACGTCATGCCGAACCAGCGCCCGTCTGTTTGCAGGACGCGCACTGCAAGCTCGCCCGAGCGTATCATGCCGTCCGTCATTATTGGGAGCAGGCACTCGCTTTTAACGTCGCCCGGGGCGAGACCGCGCAGAAAATCGTCGAAATATTTCTCCATCGCGCCGAATATCCACGGCGTATAGCCCCAGAAGTTCATGGAGACCAGCGCCTCCGGATCAAGCTCGCGGCCTTCGTCGCTGCCCGCGCAGTCGCGGATGCTGCCGTCCGGCATGGCAAGAATCTTATACGTCTCTGTAACGCTCCTGAGAAGCCCGCTCTCTGCGCTGCAAACTCCGCGCGTGACCGTTCCGTTCTCGCTGACGGTGTTCTTCAGCCGGTAACCGACCATGCAGGCCTCGCCCGTGGGCGCAAGCTCCCTGAGCGCGCCGTACAGTACGGCAAAGGCCTCCGCACCGTAAAAATCATCTGCGTTTATCACGGCAAACGGCTCGTTAACCTCGCTTTTCGCGCAGAGCACGGCGTGGACAGTGCCGAAGGGCTTGCTGCGTTCAGCGGGGATTTTGTAAAATTGCGGAACAGAGCTATAATCCTGGTAAACATATGATATGCTCACCTGCTGCCCATCCGGCGTTTTGAGGCGGGACATTGCACCTGCGCAGAGCGCCGAAATAACGTCGTGCATCTCCTGCTTTATAATGAAAACGATGCGCGAAAATCCGGCGCGCACGGCGTCATAAACCGAGTATTCCAGCAGTATCTCGCCGGACGGGCCGACGCCGTCTATCTGCTTGCAGCCGCCGTATCTGGAACCGAGCCCTGCGGCCATAACGACTAATGTCACGATATTGATCCTCCATGATTGTCTGTGATTGTGGGTGCCGGGGGTATGGGTGTGGTGTGGTGCGGTGGCAACAGTGGACGCGGGAGCCAGAAGTCTCCGTCATTCAGAGGCCACGCCAGTGGCCGTGGAATCCCCTGTGGAGGGGCATGGCAGTACGATGTCGTTACCATGGTGGAACAATCCAGGGGATTCTTCGGTCGCTACGCTCCCTCTGAATGACGTGCGAGAGGGTGAGTGCGTTGCAGGGCGCGGGGATGACGGTTGATAGGGAGTGCAGGCATAGTGGACGCGGGGTCTGAAGGTTTCCGTCATTCAGAGGCCACACCAGTGGCCGTGGAATCCCCAATGGAGGGGCTTAAGAGTACGATGTCGTTACCTGTATGAACCAACCGGGGGGATTGCGTCGTCGCAAAGTCCGCGGGGCTCCGCTTCCGCCTTGCGGCGAAAGCTACGTTCGCTCCCTTGCTCCTCCATCTCGGCCTAAGAGCCGCCGCTATGCGGCGGTTGGCCTCGAAACGCGCCTGCGGGCGCAGTTTTCGGCCGCGATCCGCTTCGCCGGGTTCGCGTCCGAGACGGGGATTGTCGCCTGCGGCTCCCTCTGAATGACGAGTTTATCTTTATATCCCCCGTTTATCCTCAGAAAACTATCGTATAGCCCGGATGCAGTATCTCGTACAGCCCTATAAGGTACTCCGGGAAGACGAAGCGCAGAACGAGCGCTCCGGCAACGGCGAGGAGAACGCCCACCGCCATTAAAATGAGCTCCGCGCGGGCAAGATTGCGCTTGGCATATTTGCGGCAGCCTCCGCAGGCCCATACTATGGCGAAAATGAGACCAACAACAGGGATGCCCATCAGCAGGATCGCGCCGACGGTGCCCCATGTGCTCATGAGCGCCCAGCGGCTCTTTGCGCCGGGCTTTTCGGGATCGACGGGCGGCACGGGCGTGGGCGTAAATGCCGGACGCTGCGGCTGGGCCGCCTGCTGAGGACGCACCGGCTGCTGAGCGTGAGCGGGCTGCGCGGGCTTCTGCGGCGCGGCGGGTGACTGAGCGGGCGCGGAAAAATGCACCGTTTCCGTCCTCGGCGCGGCGGGCGCGGTAAACACCGGCTCCTTCTGCTCCAAAGCGGGCTGAACGGCAGGCTTTGCCTCCGGCGTCTCGGCTTTTGCCGCCTCCGCAGGAGCTGCCGGAGTTACCGGTGCGGCCGGAGTCCCCGTAACGGTTGGAATTACCGGAGTCTCCGTAACTGTCGGGGCGGCCGGAGCCGCCGGAGCATCCGCGGGCTGCGGCGCGCCGCAGTGCATGCAGAACTTCACTCCGTCCTCGATATCCAGGCCGCAGCTTACACATTTTTTCATATATATCCCATCCTTTCCAGAATAATTAATAGCTTTCTATGATGACGACCTTGCCCATGGCGCGCAGACTCCTCGCCAGTGTTTCCACGGATTCGCGGCGCGGGCGAACGCCGAGCTGCTTGAACATTATGTCGCCATGCGCGGCGTTGAGCGCCGTGCCGAGCAGGAAGGTTATGATATCGCTGTTGCGCATCATCGTGCAGAAGCGCTCCACGACGCCGTCGCCCGAAAGAGCCTCGAGCGGCTCGTTTATAATGTTGCAGGCCTGGCTGAGCGTCATTGCGCCCTCAGCCACGAGATCCACGCCGTTTATGCGGTACTCCGGCGGATCGTTTGGCCGCGCGGGCGGGAGCGTCTCAACCCTTTCGCCCATGACCTTGGCGATGATATCCGTCGTGGTGGAGCCGCAGATCACCTTCGTGCCGCTGCAGCCGATAAGGCGGTTTACGAACTCGTTATCCTTCTGCTTTGAGCGCGGGGGACCCGTTGCGATAACAAGGTCGCGCGCCTCGCGGCACTGGAGGATGACCGCCGTTGTATCGTCGGCATGCACGCCGTCCGAAAGGATCGCCGTCATGTCCGTCAGGTTCTGCAATATCTGCGGGAAGTCCGGGTCAGGCGTGCCCATGGTTTTCTGCTTGTCGAGCCATTTGGCAACGCCCTCTGAGCCTATTCCCATGCCCATTCCGCTGCCCATGCCCGCCTGGCTCACGCCGTCGCTGAAGACGAGAATGGCGTCGCCGCGGTTGAGGTGGCCGTAGGCCTCACCGACGTAGTCGTATTTAGCTTTGTAGTAGCGCGGCTGGATCACCTTGGCGAAGCCGCCGCGGATAAGTATCGGCTCCGGCGCCTCGTAGGAGAAGATGGCGTAGCTCCCGTCGCTCGTTACCTTGACGCAGGTGAAGGCGGCGTAGGGCGCTTCCTCGACCTTGGCGCGGTGCATCGAGTCCGCCACGAGCTGACAGCCCGTCTTGAAGCGGACGGAGCTTTTCAGCAGGCCCATCAGCTGCTCGGCGCAGGTGATGGCCGCGATATTGGCGTAAACGCCCGAGCCGATGCCGTCCGTTACGACGAGGTACGTTACCTCCACGGTGCGGTAGCACATGACGTGGTCGCCGCAGACGCGGTAGCCGGTCTTTATGACCTGCTGGACAATGTCTTCAAAAAATCGCAATCAAATCACCGCCGATCAAACGTCGTGCTCCTCGTAAAGGTCTATCATGCGCTTTACGAGCTCCTCTGTCTTGGCCGTGTTGCGCCCCAGCTGGTGCGCCATTTCCTGGGAAAAGCTTATCTGGTGCTCCAGCAGCTCCTTGGCGTTATCGAGAAGCTGCTTTTTTATGAGGTTCATCTGCCCCTCGTCAAACTTCATGTGGGAAAGATCCGTGAACATGCCGACGTACTGCCTCTCGTCGCGCATGGCGTAGAGCGTTTCGTGGTAGCGCGTACCGTAATAGGTGCGGATGGCGTCCAGCTCGTCCGTGTCGCTGGCGGCAAGGGTCTCGAAATCCTGCGCGTCGAAGATGTAGGAGATGTGGCGGCCGAGAATGGAGTTGCTGCACATGAACATTTTGTGGAACGCGGGGTTCATATGTATGAGGTTCAGGTCATGGTCAAGGATGACTATGGCCGTGGGCGTGGTCTCAATGATGCGGTCGGCCCTCTGCTGTGCCAGGCGGCGCATGTAGGGGATGCACATCTCCGGCTCGGCCATGTTGCGCACGACGGCTATGGCGTTTTCGCGGCAGGAGCTGTAGCCGCAGGCGCCGCAGTTGAGCTGACGGCTCGGGTCGCTCTTGCCCGTCAGGCGGAAAACGTTCTGTATGGCCTCCTCGCTCACCTGCTCGTCCGCGCGTGTCTCAACGGCCACGAAGTCCGCCGAGGTGGCGACCCGCTCCGTGCCGTCCTTTTCGCCGCAGCCGAGCTTCGCGCTCTTTTCGGCGTAGGAGATAACGGCGTTCTTGCGGTAATATATGTTGCCGAGGTCGGAAAAGCCGGGGCCGTCGATGCAGCCGCCGGGACAGAACAGCGGCTCAACGAGCTTGAAGTGGACAAGCTCGGGGTCAACGTCGAAGAAGGAGGTGACCTGCTTTGCGCCGGAAAGGGACATTACCTCCGTGCTGGTGCCGTCGCTGGCCGCGCCGCAGGTCTTGAGCATGCCGCCGTCCACGGGGAAGAGGCGCGCCGTTTCGAGCGTTCCGCCGGAAAGCCCGGTGAAATCGAAGCTGCCGTCGGCAAGCAGGGAGAGATCTATCTTCGCCTCCTCCAGCCAGTCGAAAAGCTCGCGGAAGGTTATTACGACGTCCACGGCGTCACGGTTTTCCGGGCGCAGAGCCTCGGCCTTCTTCGCGGCGCAGGGGCCGATGAACACCACGGCGCAGTCCTCGCCGTAGCGCTGCTTGAGCATGCGCCCGTGCGCCACCATGGGGGAGACTACGGGGATCATGCGCGAGAGCGCTTCGTGGTGATATTTTTCAACGTAGCTCACAACGGCGGGACATGCCGTGCATATGCTCGCGGCGGGCACGCAGTCAAGACTGCGGTCGGAAACGAGCTTCGCGCCCTCGGCGGTCTCGGAGACGTAGGTAAAGCCGAGCAGGCGCAGAGCTGTCGGCAGCTTATACAGCTGCCCGGCAGGCAGCGCGGCGGCAAAGGACGGCGCGATGCTCGCGGCAACGGGGCGGCCCGAGACGAGCAGCTCGCGCACCTCGTCGAGCGTGCTGACGATGTATTTCGCGTGCTGGGGACATTGGCGCACGCAGGTGCCGCAGTGGATGCACAGCTCCTGCTCTATATGCGCCTGGCTGTTCGTTATGCGGATGGCCTTTACGGGACATGCGCGCACGCAGCGGTAGCAGTCCTGACATTGAGCGACGTTCGTGTCCACGACCTTACATACGGCGGTGGGACCGGACGCGGTGTTTTCTGCTCCGTTCATTAATATCACATCCGATTATCCATATATTTTTTCGCCCCACGACTGCGGGCGCGCGTCATGGGACGGCTGAGATACCATATATATAATCCTTCATATTATATAATAAGGCCTTGCGGGCAAAAAATCAATAGTAAAACCTTTCCGCAAAAAAGTTTACAGCCGCTTCACAAACTGCTTTGGGCCCGGTTGCAAAACATACGCGCGTTATGTATAATAATATATAACAGGGCGTGGAATCCCATATGGAGGGGCAGTAGAGTCAGTTATCGTTACCATGCTGGAACCATCGGGGGATTCAGAGCCTGCTTGCGCAGGCTCTGAATGACGAAAATATTCTTCACATGCTCAAAGTGCAGAAAATGGTATAATAAACTCATGAAAAGGAAAAAGCGGAGGAGATGGGAACATGAAAAAGAGAAAAATGCTCTCGCTGCTGCTGCTTCTGCTGCTTGCGGGCTGCGCGCGGGACGAAGCGCCGCCGGAGCATGCCGCGGAGCCGCCAGGTGTGGGCGGCGGGCTGAGAGTGCAGCCAACGGCTCCCGCGTCACCGGAGCCGACGGAGGAACCGGAAGCGACGCCGACGCCCGACCCGAACGTGGACGCGGACGGCAACGTTCATTATAAAATAAGCTTCGCCGGGGACTGCACCCTCGGCTCGGACTATGACGTTTACGGTGCACCGGGCAGCCTCGTCGAGCTCGTCGGCAGTGATTATGATTATCCTTTTACATATGCGCGCGAGTATTTCGAGGCGGACGATTTTACGCTGGTGAACCTTGAGTGCGCGCTGACGAGCCGCACGGAGCATAAGGATAAGGTCTTCTGCTTTCGCGGACCGCCGGAATATGCCCGCATCCTCTCCGGCAGCGGCGTTGAATGCGCCGTTCTGGCGAATAACCACAGCGGGGACTACGGCGCGGCCGGTCTTGAGGATACAAAGGAGGCGCTGAGCGCCGAGAGCGTCGGCTATGTCGCGGACGGCGGAACGTATCTTTACGAAACCCCGCGCGGGCTGAAGATCGGCGTATGCGCCTATTTCAGCGGCTGCCCCACGCTGAAAAGCGACATTCAGAGCCTGCGCGCGGCGGGCGCGCAGCTCGTGATAGCCTCGTTCCACTTCGGCGAGGAGGGGTACTATACCCCGTCCGGCAGCCAGGTGTATACGGCGCGCGCCGCGATAGACGCGGGCGCGGACATCGTTTTCGGCACGCACCCGCATGTGCTCCAGCGCATCGAAAGCTATGGGCGCGGCATAATTTATTACAGCCTCGGCAACTTCTGCTTCGGCGGCAACCGTAATCCGAAGGATAAGGATACGGCGATAATCGTGCAGGACGTGGCGCTCACGCCCTCGGGCGGGCTCATCATTGGCCAGACGGAGGCCGTTCCGTTCCGCCTCAGCTCCGAGCCGGGGTATAACGATTACCGCCCCATGCCCTATGAGGAGGGCAGCGAGGAGTACGCGCGCGTCCTTGCAAAGCTTGACGGCAGTCTTGTACCGGAGCCGATAGTAAAGACCCCCGCGCCTGCGTCGTCGCAAAGTCCGCTCGACTCCGTTTCCTCTGAATGACGTGCGTGTGGTGAGCGTGGCGGTAACGTGGACGCGGAGACCCCGGGTTTCCGTCATTCAGAGGGGTGCGCCAGCACCCCGTGGAATCCCCTACGGAGGGGCGGAGCAGTACGTTGTCGTTCCCCTTACGCAGCCAACCGGGGGATTCTTCGCCTGCTTACGCAGGCTCTGAATGACGGAAAAAATCTTCACAATCGCTCCCTCTGAATGACAGCAATATTTAACCCTTGCTCCTCCCACACCTGAACGACGCGCGCGGCGGGGGGCTTGCAAACCGCGTGCGGTACTGCTACAATAGGCTTACGCGGAGAAGGAGACTCCGCGCCCGAAAATCAGAGAGCGGCACGAAGGGGAGAGCGTGCTGCGGCAGGAGGAAAGATCATGCTTTTAAAAGACAAAACCGCCATCGTTACCGGCGGAAAGCGCGGCATCGGCGCGGCAATAGTGCGCAAGTTTCTTGAAAACGGCGCAAAGGTGGCCGTATGCGGCTCGAAGAAGGAAACCGCCGAGGCGGCCGCCGCAAAATTTGCGGAGGAGTTCCCGAACGGCGAAATAATGCCGATCTGGCCGGCGCTTGACGACGCGGACGCCGTGGCCAGGGCCTTCGCTGAGGTGAAGGAGCGCTTCGGTTCCCTGGACATTCTGGCGAACAACGCAGGCCTTTCGGCCCGCGAGAGCATATATGATTACAGCGTGGAGGACTTTGAGCGCGTCGTGCAGCTCAATCTGACGGCTGTTTTCGTCTGCTCGCAGGCGGCGGCGCGCATAATGAAGGAGCAGGGCGGCGGAGTTATCGTGAACACGAGCTCCATGGTCTCAAAGTACGGACAGCCCTCCGGCGTGGCGTATCCGGCGAGCAAATTCGCCGTGAACGGGCTGACGCTTTCGCTCGCGCGCGAGCTGGCGAGGGACAATATCCGCGTCAACGCGGTCGCGCCCGGCGTTACCCGCACGGACATGATGGCGAACGTGCCGGAATCCGTCCTTGCCCCGGTCGTCGCGGGCATCCCTCTTGGCCGCATCGGCGAGCCGGAGGACATTGCGAACGCCTTCCTCTTCCTCGCAAGCGACATGGCGAGCTATATCACCGGCGCGGTTCTGCCGGTGGACGGCGCGGCGCGCTCATAAAAATTCGCAAAACTGTAAAATGCAGCGGAAACGGATACCGTTCCCGCTGCATTTTTTCTTTCATCCGCCCGGCTCAGATAACGTAGTCGAAGCCGCCGGGGTCCGTGTGTATCAGATCGGCGAGGGTAACGCCGTCAAGATAGTCGTTAATGACCTTCTCCAGCCCCTTCCAGAGGGAAAACGTGCGGCATTCGGCCTCGCGCGCGCAGGCTGCCGCACCCGGCTCGAGACAGGAAACAGGCGCAATGGACTCCTCCGTTACGCGCAGAATGCTCCCGGCCGTGTACTGCTCCGGCGCTTTCGTGAGCCGGTAGCCGCCGCCCTTGCCGCGAAGCCCTGTAAGCAGCTTTGCCTTTACGAGCAGCTTTATGATGCTCTCCAGATATTTTTCGGAGATATCCTGCCGCTCCGCGATGACCTTGAGCGGAATAAAGCCGTCCGCCTGATGCTCGGCCAGGTCGATCATGACCCTCAGCGCGTAGCGCCCTCTTGTTGAAACCAGCATTCTTAACCCTCCTCTGAGGCTCCTTCGTGGCGGCGTTCCGCGCGCCGCTCCCTGACGAAAGCTATTATACAGCGGTTTGGTGGGTAAATCAACAGGAAAAGCGATACCGGCCCTTTTGCGGCCACCGCTGGTAATATCCGCTTAAAAAAAGCGTAAAACGAATGAACAAACTATTGAATATCACGGCAATTTGTGCTACACTGGACAGGAAATCGATTGCAAAGCGTGTTTGAGAAAGAAAAGTAAAGAAAAGCAAAGAAAAATCAGGAGGATCAGGTTATGACAAGAGAAGAAATCATAGACCTTTGCGGTAAGACCGCCCGTGAGGCCCAGATCCGTGACGACGTCTGCTCCCGCAGCACGCTCATAGGACTCAAGGCGTATTTCGACTTTATCCCGGATGAGCTCATCCGCGCATCCATGTCGCTCTGCGGCGGCGCGGGCGCAAGCAGCGGAAGCTGCGGAACCTATACCTGCGGCCTGCTCGCCATCGGCCTGAAGTACAATGTCCCGCTCGAGGAGGAGCTCAAAAACCCCGACCTTCAGGACATCGGCGCGGCAAAGTTCCAGGAGTTCCGCGACAGATACATAAAGGAAATGGGCACTACCCTGTGTCCCGAGTTCCAGAAGAAGGTTTTTGGACGCAGCTACGACTTCAAGAATCCCGCGGACTGCGAGGATTACTGGGAGGTCACGGACCACGCCGTGAAGTGCGCGGACGTCGTTGAGAAGGCGACGCGCTTCATCGCGGGCATGCTGCTTGAGGACTGAGCGGAGGTTACATATTAATATGAGAATTCTTGTAGTTGGCGGCGTGGCCGCCGGCGCTTCCGCCGCAACGAAGGCGCGCCGCACCAGCGAGGAGGCCGAGATAATCCTTTTTGAAAAGGGAAATTACGTCTCCTTCGCAAACTGCGGCCTGCCGTACTATATCGGCGGCGTTATCGAGGACCGCGACGAGCTGCTGCTCGTTACGCCCGAGATGTTTAAGGAGCGCTTCAATATCGACGTGCGCATAAACCACGAGGTCGTTGCCGTGGACGCGGCGGCGAAAACCGTGACCGTAAAAACCCCGGACGGCGAGACGACGGAGAGCTACGACAAGCTCATCCTCGCCACCGGCGGCCGCCCCATCA
>CAKTED010000044.1 GCA_934546725.1 uncultured Oscillospiraceae bacterium
GCTCAACTCCGCCCGGCAGCTCGCCCTTTTCCGCGGCGGCGGCATAGGCCGCGCGCACCAGCGAATCTATCTGAAGCTTTGCAGCCTCTATCATGTTTGCCATATCGTCCGTTCTCCCTTTCAATCAGGCTTCTTTGAAATCTATCACAAATTCATTGTTGCCAATTTTAACATTATCCACATCAAGGCCATAGGCTATCTCCATATGGCCGCCGTCCTCGTCAATTTTTACGGCAAGGCGGCGGGTCGAGATCCCCATCGTGCTCGCGCCGTAAGGTGTGCTGTAAAGAAAGATGTGCTTCCTTCCACGCTGAAAAAGCATCTGGCTCGTAACACTGCCCTCGCGGGACAGGGTCACGACGGCCGGCTCGATGGCGAAAGTAGTGGTCGTGCCCTCCATTCCGGTGATGCTGCTTTCCTCATATTTCAGCACGCTCTGCTCCGGGGAATATTCGTATTCGCCCTCCGTTACAAGCTCTATTTTATCGCTCTCTCCGGCGGCCTCCTGCTTTCCAATGATGGAGATCATAACTTTTTTCATAAATTCCCGTGTTCCTTTTATCATTTAAATGGCGCTGTATCACAAAAGCTCTATGCGGCTCACTCTGCCGCCGATGTCTCCGCCCATGAAGAAGGACGCCAGGCGGCTGAAGCCCTCCGTATTATCGGTAACGTAGTACTCTCTGCCACCGATTCGCCCCGGCTCGGCAAGAGCGTCCCGCTGGCGCAGCTTTTTCATTACGTACTCCGCCGTTTCCGCTCCGGCGCTCACGAGGCTGACATCCGGCCCCATGAAGTCGCCGATAACGCCGCTTATGAGCGGGTAATGAGTGCAGCCAAGGATGAGCGTATCTATTCCGTCGGCCTTGAGCGGAGCAAGGTACTCCTCCGCCACAAGCTCTATCACCCTGTCCCCCCGCGATACTCTGCCGTTTTCAACAAGCGGCACAAAAAGCGGACAGGCCGCCGAAAAAACTCTGCATTCCGGCCTGAAGCGGTGGATGGCGCGCTCATAGGCCCCGCTTCCGATGGAGTTCACCGTTCCGATAACGCCTATTTTGCCGCTGCGGCTCAGTCTGGCGGCCTTCCACGCCGTCGGCTCGACGACGCCGAATATGGGCGTTGAATAATCGCCCGCGATCTGCTCGAGTGCCACCGTGCTTACGGTGCCGCAGGCAACCACGACCGCCTTGATATTGTGGGACAGCAGAAACTCTATGTCCTGCCGCGCATATTTTATGATCGTCTCCGTAGACCGCCCGCCGTACGGCACGCGGCCGGTATCTCCGAGATAGATAAGATCCTCGTTCGGCATCGTCTCCACAAGTCTGCGCATCGCGGTAAGACCGCCGAAGCCGGAATCAAAAACGCCAATCGGCCTGTTATCCATATTGCTCCCCCAGGCAGCGGCGCTGAGCCGCCGCGTTTTCTGCATACGCCGTTCGAGATTTTCCATGCACGCAGCCGACATATGTAAAGCCGCGCGGCCCTTCCCGAAAGACTGATAGTCATATTATAATATAATAATTCGGGAAAAATTACAAGGGCCAGGGCATAATTAAAGCGCATATTTTCAAAGTCCGGCCGCCGCGGGAGCCTGCATATTTTTTGCTCTGTTCATAAAAATACATATGGAATTTCCGTGCCCGATGGTGTATAATGATAATGATATCTGAAGGCTCATGGGAGGTGCGTTTGCTTTGAAGCTTGAGCTTAGCGATAAGGAGTTCCGCCGGCTGCTGGACATGGTCTATATCGGCAACTGGATCCTCAACTCCACTCGTGGAGACGACCGCATAAAGGATTATGACGATCTCGAATCCAAACTTTTCGCCCACTGCATGAAGACCGGCATGTACTCCCTCTTCGAGGTGGTGGACGGCGAGGTCCTGCCCAGCAATCGCTTTGCCGAGGGCGGCATCCACGAGGCCATCATGGATTATGAAGACACCGTGTTCTACGAGATCCTCGCCGAGGAGCTGGCGCGCAGGGACATGGATTTTGCCCCGATAAATTCCGAAAACATGGATGAACTCACCGAGCGCATCGACGAATACATCGAAGAATTTGAAGAAAACGGCGTGAACAACATCTCGCTCGACAAATGATACTAAATCATTGAATAAAAGACCTTCCCGAACGCCAAACTGTTCATGGGAGGTCTTTTTTTATGCAGAAAATGACGAAGACTGAATATGACAGATACATCCGGCAAATATCGCCCCGCTCTCCGCTCGCGGCGGATATGCTGAAGGCTTTCGTAAGCGGCGGCCTGATCTGTGCCATCGGCCAGGCCATTCTGAACGCCTGGTCGGCGGCCGGGCTTGAGGCAGAGTCCGCCGCCGGGGCAACATCGATAACGCTCGTTTTTCTCGGCGCGCTGCTCACCGGTCTCGGACTCTACGACCGGCTCGCGCGTTTCTCGGGCGCCGGTACGCTCGTTCCGATAACGGGCTTTGCAAATTCCATCGTCTCGCCCGCCCTTGAGTACAAGGCGGAGGGCATCATCTCCGGCATGTCGGCAAAAATGTTTGTCATCGCGGGGCCCGTGATCGTATTCGGCCTGAGCGCAAGCGTCATATACGGACTGATCCTCGTAATTTTCACCTGAGTGACTGTCAGAGAATGCAAAAAATCGCGTCTTTCGGATATCTTATCCGAAAGGCGCGTGAGCGTGTCGATAAAGTCGACACGCTCTCGCAGAAATGCAGGCATTTCTGCGAAGAGATGCAGCCTGCTGCGCGCACTCGCTGTGCTCGCACACTGGCAGGCTGAGAAGTGTTTTTTCCGAGGCGCATGTCCCCGTAAAAAACGGGATTTGATTTTATTCCGTCATCTGCGGATGACGGAACTCTGTGAGACTGTCTGCATAATAAAATTGCAAAAAAGCTTTTTCGACAGACTGTCGCGTCTTTCGGATATCTTATCCGAAAGGCGCGTGAGCGTGTCAATCTGTACTGAAAGCGGCACCAATGCTCACTTTTTGCCGCCATGCGGTTTAACGGCATGATGCAAAAACAGGTATATGTACTATAACGAACGGGATATTATTGCTTTTTTTCTTACTTCTTACAATAGTTTAGCTTGACAAAAATGTAAATAGCAATTAGAATACACCTTATGAAGCGAACCGATTCGTTTCATATACCGGATCATACATATAAGCGAAATTTTGGAGGTGAGCGGCAATGCCGCCGAAAGTCAGATTTGGCAAAGAAAGAGTACTCGACGCAGCTCTTCAGGTAACCCGTGAGGGCGGCATCGACGCGGTTAACGCGCGTTCCGTCGCCAAAAAGCTTGGATGCTCCACGCAGCCTCTTTTCAGCGTATTCGGCTCCATGGACGAGCTTAAAAACGGAGTGACCGATGTTGCCCTGTCGATATATGAAGAGCACATACTTGAGATCACGAAGGATTCCGCCGCGCCTTACCTCGGCATAGGTCGGGCTTACATTGACTTTGCCCGCGTTGAGCCGGAGCTTTTCAGGCTTCTTTTCATGAGCGGCCGCGTAAAGCCCGAGCTGAACGGAACATGGGACAAATCCCTTGAATACGCCACGGGCGCACTTATGGAGAAAACCGGCTGCACCCGCGAACAGGCCGCCGCTCTTCACCGGCACATGTGGATATATGCCCACGGTCTCGCGGTGCTGCTCGTGACCCATTGTCTCGAGCTTGGCGAGGCCGAGACGGATAAGCTGCTGGAGACCGAGTTCAAGGCCATTCAGCAGTGCGGCGCGGAGCTCTGAAAAGCGCTGCCGCAAAATGAAATATGCCAGGCCAGTTGGGCCGTCCTTTTTCACGGGGGCGGCTCAATTATTTTTTCCGCCATGGAATCGCCCGCGTTTTCGGCTCTCGCGAAGACCGGCGCGTCTCCCTCAGCGCGCGGTCTTCGCAGCCTGTTGTCACCGCCGGATCAGGCGATGGTATATATATCTCCGCTCTCGCATTCAAAGATAACGGCATCGGAGTAAGCGTAATTGTTCATGGCGTCGCGCATCTCAAAGATCATGGCGTAGCTGCCGTCCGGCAGAGCCATCTCCGCAAAGGCGGTATCCGCCGTTACGGTAAAGGTCTCGGCCGCATAGGCCTCGGGATCGTCGTCTCCGCTCAGGGTGGACATATACCAGATGGTGGTGATGCTGTCGCCCTCCTGAAGCAGGCGCAGCTCCTTATCCGCCATTCCGCTGTCGTCAATTCCCTGGCGCGCGCCGAGTATGGACCACTCCCCGGCGGTGAAGTCATAAACCACCTGAAGGTTATAGTCCTCACCGTTGAGCAGAACGGGTACGGAATAGAGATTGTAATCGTCGCCCTCGAAGCTCAGCTCCATATAGACGAGGTTTCCGTCTATCGAGCCCCAGACGCCGCGGAAATTATCGCTGAAGACACCGTTATCCCAGTCGGCATTCATGTCGTTATCCGTTCCGAGCAGCATCATGGTGTCGCTCTCCTCGTCAACGTAATACAGCGAGAAGCCGATGCCCGCGAGAATGTCGTTCGCCTCGGCGCCAAGCGTCATGGACGCCTTGCCCTCCTCGTCCACCTCGAGCGCAATGCCGTCCCAGCCCATGGAATCAAGCGTCTGTATCTCCGGCAGGGACTCTATGTCCATTCCGGCAAGATACTCCATTCCGCTGTCGTCCAGCTCGCCGGTCAGCTCGTAGGAATAGAAGTACTTGAACGCCGCGCCCGCGCCGACGGAGTTATAGCCCCAGAAATCGTCCACGTCGCCGTTATAGGAATAGTAGCAGGAAAGGCCTGTGGACTCACTGCGGTACGGGCCGTTCACGCGGTAGAGCACGCATTCGTCAAGCGCATCCAGCACATCCTGCGCCGAGCTGAGCATGCCGCTGCACTGGCGGGCCATGTGGCCGAGGTCTACCATGTTCGTATAGCCCTGCTCCTTCGTATTGCCGCCGTAGTTCTCGCTCTGCGCGGCCGCGCGGCCGAACTGTGAGAAGAAACCGGGGTTCTCGCACGCGGCGGAAAGCGCCTCCGCGCCGAAGGTCTCATATGCGCCGAGCAGCGCGCCGACCTTTGAAAGATCGGTGAGCGAAAGGGTCGTGTTATCCTGCGTTCCGACAAGCTCGCAGCCCTCGTAATACGCATCGCATATCGCTCTTCCGAGCTCCGCGCCGTCCATGGACGGATCGTCCGCGAGAGCGCCCACCCATCTGGTATAGTACCAGCCGTTGGCAGGCTCCGTCTCCTCGGAGGCAACGAGGTAATGCGCAAGATCGCAGAACGTATAGGCAACGTCTACCGTTGCCATCAGGCAGGTATCAAAGCCGATAAGCTCAAGCGGAGGGTTCTCCGCGTCCGGCATCCAGACGCTCGAAAAGGCCTCGTACATCTCGTCAAGAGTGAGGGAATCCAGTCCGTAAAGCTCATCGAACGCCGCGCCCGAAACGGAGCCGCCGCCGTGGTTCCAGAAGACGACAGCCGTTTTGTCGGCCGGATAGTTCGTGCTGGCAAAGGAAAGGAAGTCTGCCAGCGTCTGAGCATCTCCCATATTGGCCGAGGGCTGCTCGTCCACCAGCTTGAAGTCCTCGCTGTCGTAAACCCAGCGCTGGAGCTTGCTCGCGTCCACGAGCTCGTTGTGCCACTCCGAGGAGCCGCCGGTCTCTACGACTACGGTGACGTTCTCGGGCAGCGAGACCTCCATCAGCTCGGCGAGGTCGCCCGTGGCAAAGCCGCCGCCGGACTCAAGGTCGCTTCCGCAGAGATACCAGTACACTGCCCAGCTCTCGTCCCCCGTCGCTTCTGAGGGCGATTTCTGCTCCGTACCGGCCGTTTCCTGGTTGTCGGGTGTAACTTCATCCCCGGCATCGTCCCCGCCGCACGCGGCAAATGAGAGGACCATACACAGTGCCAGCAAAATGCTGATAATTTTCCTTTTCATTCAGTTTCCTCCTTATGATATCCCAGGAGCTTGCCGGGCAGATAAAGCCAGGGCTTTTTCAGCGCGGAGTTATAATTTTCCGCCGCCTGCCTGTAAATGCTTTCGCTGCGGTCAAGGATCTGCGCGTATTCCGACGAGCCGCCGTGCTCGCGCAGCTTTTTCCTGCACACCGCAAGCTGGCCCGCAGCGCTCTCCACGGTGCTGCACTTTTCGCGCAATACCCTCCGCGCGTCAAAAAGCCACAGGGTTATAAGCCCCGCCGCGACCACTGCCGCGACAAGCCCTGCCAGCCATGCCATCTGCGCCCCTCCCTTGATATTCAAGCACCGTATAACATAGCACTTCTCCGCCGCGTCGGATCACCGGCGGCACGAAATGTATGCTTTTGCGGCGCGAAATGTACATTTGCACTTTCGCGGGCAGAAATTCTGTGTTAAAATATGAGCACGAACTGTTTGGAAGGAGGATAAAAATGTATATAGCCATATGTGACGATCAGGCCGCCGACCGCAGTGCCATAAACGAGCTGCTTGACGAATGGACGCAGCTCCGGCACGCGGCCGCGCGGCGCCGCAGCTTCTGCAGCGCCGCAGAGCTGCTGGATAACGCCCGCAGCGAGAGCTTCACGCTGTATCTGCTCGACGTAATGATGCCGGGACTGGACGGCATGGACGCCGCGCGCGAGATCCGCTCCTTTGACGCCTCCGCAGAGATCGTTTTTCTCACCTCCTCCCCGGGCTTTGCCTACGAAAGCTACGGGGTCAGGGCCTTTGATTATCTGCTCAAGCCCATAGCGGAAAATCGCTTTTTCCCCATTCTCGATTCTCTCTGGCTGCGCGATCAGAAGCCTGCCGAGGGGCTGACGCTCAAATCCGGCTCAACGCTCGTGCGCATTCCGTTTTCTCACCTGGCCTATGTTGAGGTAAGCGGCAGGCACCTTTATTTCAACCTTACGGACGGGCAGGTGCGCGAGGTGGCCGGCGCGCTGAAGGAATATGAACACCTTCTGCTCACGCGGCGCGAATTCACGCGCATCCACCGCTCCTACATCGTGAACATGCTCCAGATCGAAGAGCTCTCGCCCTCCGGCGTAAAAACCTTTCTCGGCAGGAGTCTGCCCGTATCGCGGCTTATTTACCCCCAGCTGCAAAAGGATTACATGCAGCTGCTCTTTTCCGGCAGGGAGGATCAGACATGAGAGCCACGGAAGTTTTCAGCCTGATAAACTACGCCCTCGTACTGATATTCGGCCTTTTTCTCAGTGCGGGTATCTCCGGCGGCTGGAGCAGCGTGCGTCAAAAGCGCCTGATCTTCGCGCTCTGTCCGCTTTTCTTTGCCGTTCAGACTCTGTTCTGGAAAATTTTCGGCTTCGATACAGTGGAGAGGCTCTATCCCCTGCTGGTGCATCTTCCTCTCGTGCTCATCCTCATATTCGCGCTGAAAAAATCCGTCGGGGTGGCGCTTGTGAGCACCTGCACGGCGTATCTCTGCTGTCAGCTGCCGAACTGGGGCCGCATGGCTGTCACTGCGCTGAGCGGCTCGGCTCTTCCGGGTGAAATAGTGTACACCATCCTCATAATCGCCGTTTTCGTCCTGCTTTGGCGCTTCTTTGTCCGCGCCGCCTACGACGCCATGACATATTCTCCGCTTGCCCTGCTGCTTTTCGGCAGTCTGCCCGTGGCGTACTATTTCTTCGACTATGCCACCACGATATACTCCGACGCGCTCTATTCCGGCGTGAGAGCCATAAACGAATCGCTCCCGACGATGATAATTCTTTTCTATGTTGCCTTTCTCACGGCCTACCACGTTCAGTCTCAAAAGCGGGCGGATGCCGAGCTGCAAAGCTCGCTGCTGGAAACCGCGCTGAAGCAGTCTCAGCTTGAGATGGACTCTCTGCGCCGCTCTGAGCTGCAAACGGCGGTTTATCAGCACGATATGCGCCACCACCTCAATATGATAGACGGCCTTCTGAGCGCCGGAAATCCCGCTCAGGCGGCGGAATACATCCGCTGTGTCCGGCAGGATATAGAGGCAATAACGCCCCGGCGCTACTGCGAAAACGAGACCGTAAACCTTCTCTGCTCCTCCTTTGCCGATAAGGCCGCCAATATCGGAGCCACGCTCAACATAAACGCCAGTCTGCCGCGTGAGCTCTCAATTTCCGATACCGAGCTCTGCTCCGTTTTGTCAAACGGTCTTGAAAACGCGCTGCGCGCCGTCTCCGCCCTTCCCGAGGAAGAGCGAAGCGTTTCGCTATACTGCGGCGTGAAGCTCAACAAGCTGCTTATCGAAATAAGAAACCCCTGCGCCTGCGACGTTCGCTTCTCCGGCGGGCTCCCCGTCTCGCAGCACAGCGGCCAGGGGCATGGCTACGGCTGCCGCAGCATATGGCAGATAGCCCGTAAAAACGGCGGCCTGTGCGTTTTCAGCGCAAAGGGCGGCAGCTTTCTGCTCCAGGTAATGCTTCCCGTGGCGGCGGGCTGAGGCTTTTTTGCCCGATATCTCAAACTTTATATGCATGGCATAAACCGAAAACGTCCGCGCGGCGCACCATTGCTGATGCGCTTCACGGACGTTTTCGGCGGCAGGCCCAGTGAGGGAGAAGGGTAGGGCCAGCCAACGATATTTAAGGAAAAAGCGATTTGCGGCGCGGTGAAGTCAGCATTTCACCGGCCGCATATATAATAATCCCGTCAACGTTTCAAAGCGCTTTCACATTGCAGGGATCAAAGGTTTTTTCTCCTGCTTTCGGCGGATAGCTGGGCTTGCATGCCTCTTTTGTATCATTTAATGAGCATTTTGAATAAATTTTATATAAAAACCAATATAAAGCGCTTGCCAAATGACTGTGAGTGATATTATAATAAACTGTAAAGATATATGAAAATGAAAAGGTGGTTTTGTTACTTTGGAATATGAAAATGCACCCGGCCGTATATACGATATACAGGGCTACGCCGTACACGACGGCCCCGGTATACGCACCACGGTATACACCAAGGGCTGCCCTCTGCGCTGTCTCTGGTGCCACAGCCCGGAATCTCAGCTGCACAAATTCCAGCTTGGCTACCTCCCCATGAAGTGTCTGGGCGTCGGCCTGTGTCAGAACACCTGCCTCAACGCCTGCGATCAGGGCGCGCTCATCGTCGGCGAGCCGGAGAAGGCGCTGGACGGCTCCGGCACGCTCCGCAAGATAAACGTTGACCGCGCAAGGTGTAACGAATGTCAGAAGTGCGCGGAGGCATGTATCAACAAGGCACTCTATACCGCCGGATGGGATACGAACGTGGACGAGGTCTTCGAGCGCGTTATAAAAGACCGCGTGTTTTTCCGCAACGGAGGCGGCATAACCATCTCCGGCGGCGAGGCCATGAGCCAGTTTCCTTTTACATATAATCTCGCCCGCAGGCTCAAGTCCGAGGGCATCCACATCTGCCTTGACACCACCGGCTTTGCGGATACGGAGCAGTTCCGCGATATACTGCCGTACATCGATCTTTTCCTCTACGATCTCAAGCACATGGACTCCGAAAGGCACAAAAAGCTCACCGGCGTCCCGAATGAGAAGATCCTCGAAAACGCGCGCTTCCTCGCCGATAACGGCGGCAAGCTTCAGATACGGGTCCCCGTCATCCCCCGCCTGAACGACAGCGAGGAGAACCTTCGCGGAACGGCAAGGTTCTGCTCCGAGCTCGGCAGCGCCGTCACTCTCGTGC
>CAKTED010000045.1 GCA_934546725.1 uncultured Oscillospiraceae bacterium
CCGTACCGAAGAAGCCGTCGAGCGGGCCGTCCACGACCTTGACGTTATCTCCGGCCTTTACGCCCACAATGACCTCTCTCTTTTCAACGCCGAGAGCAAGTATCTCCTCCTCCGAGAGGGGGATGGCCTTGTTCTCCGAGCCGACGAAGCCCGTGACGCCGCGAACGTTTCTGACGAGATGCCAGCTTTCGTCCGTGAGGATCATCTTAACGAGGACGTAACCGGGGAAAATTTTGTGCTCCGTTGTTTTAGTTTTGGAATCCACTGTTTCGGTAACGGTTTCAACAGGAATGTTTATCTCATGGATGAGGTCGTGCATTTTTCTGTTTTCAACGGCCTTCTCTATTGAAGCCTTGACCGTGTTTTCATAACCGGAGTATGTGTGGACGACATACCACTGTGCGCTTTCAGCCATAATAAACCGTTCCTTTCCCGTTAAGGCGAAGCTCAGCCGCCGATTTTGATGAGCGAGTTGACGATGAGCAGAGCCAGCTGGTCAAAAGCCCAGATCACGATACCGGAGGCGACCATTACGACGGCCGCTACGACAACGTTGTTGAGAGTCTGCTTCTTCGTAGGCCATACGACCTTCTTCAGCTCGCTTTTCATCTCGCGGAACCAGCGGGCAATGCGCTTGCCGGCGCGCTTGAACCAGTTCTCCTTCTTTGCCTTCTCGGGCTTTGGAGCGCTGCTTTTTTCGATTTCCTTAGCCATTTACAAGCCCCTTCCTTACTTCGTTTCCGTATGAAGCGTGTGCTTACGGCAGAAACGGCAGTACTTGTTCATTTCCAGACGGTCGGGCGTATTCTTTTTGTTCTTCATGGTGTTATAGTTGCGCTGCTTGCACTCGTTGCATCTGAGTGTGACCTTTACTCTCATTTCGGCACCTCCTTAAGTTTTATCCCTTGCGGGACTGTTGCCTCCCTGAACGAAGAGAGGGCATGGCTGGACAGACCTCTCCCATGACAGGTAAAAGTACTATATCACATTTAATGCCCGCCGGTCAATCCCTTTTTCTGTATTTTTTGTAATTATTCCGCCGCCTTCAGGCGTTTTACGGTCTCGTCGAGCAGGTCGGCGTTCACAAGCAGCAGCTCATAACAGCGGACGTCCTCTTTTTTATACCTCGGCTTGAGCTCCGCGCACATCGCGCAGCCCAGGCGAGCTTCAAATTCATGCACATACGCCTCGCAGACGTCGTAAAGCTCGTCCTTCTCCCGCCCGGCGCAAACTCTTCCAAGCACGGCTATGGAGCCGGACAGTGCGCCGCATACGGACTCGCAGCCCATTCCGCCGCCGAAGCCGCGCATTATCTCCATGCTTTCCGCGCCAAGGCCGAGACCGTATTCGTCGTTCGCCGCGCAGAGCGTAGCTTCGGCGCAGTTTTTCTCCTCGTCAAGAAAATATTTTTTAATTCTGTCTCTGAGCATTGCCGTCATTTCCTTTCAAATCATCTCGCAGAAACGGAGGCATTTCCACGAAGGGGCCGCGAACCTTTTATTTTTCATTATGCCGTCTCAGGAGCGCCAGGCGCAGCCCGGCACAATATATATTATAATATATAAAATCACGATCAAACAGACCAGGAGCCCCGCGGCCAGCCAGCGAGCCGCCTTTCCGCGCTGCTTCTCCGCTTCATTTGTCTTTCGCGTATTTTGCGCATATGTATATGGTCTGTACGTCCCCGGCGGCGCAGACGGAGCAGTTCTCTGCCGCGCGTACTCCGCCATTCTCCGGCGCTCCCTTCTGCGCAATGCCAGCGGGTCGGTCTGATTCATAATGCGGGAATAAAACTCATTGATCCACAGGCTGTCTCCCGGCTCACACATATTCTCCTCGGTGCAGCCCGGATCATGCGCTATCCTGTTTCTGACCCATCTGAAGTGCTTAAGCTGCCTCAGGTCGCTGCTCCAGCCCGGCACAAGGCACTCTCCGTCAGTGGCCGCCGTCATTTCATCAATATACGCCGAGACCTTTCGCTCGTCGCCCAAAATGTCTCCGCACAGCTTCTCGAGCCGTTTATACGAATCCATAAAACCCATACAGTTCACTCCATGGGCACCGGCTCAGCGCCGGCGCTTTCCCGTACCTTCAGCCTTCCCCTTTCCGCTTTTTCCGTGCGTTTCCCTTTCCGGACGCTTCCCGCTCCCGGCGGGCTTATGTCCGCCGCGCCCCGGCGCCGGATCCGGGCGGACGAGGCATTGCTTCCCGTAGCCGATAAGATCCTCACGCCCGGCCTTTCTGAGCGCCTCAAGCACGAGAGCCCGCTTCTCCGGCCTTGTCCACTGCAAAAGCGCTCTTTGCAGCTCCTTTTCGTGATAATCGCGGGCAACATAGACCTTTTTGCCCGTGCGGGGGTCGATACCTGTATAATACATGCAGGTCGAAAGCGTGCCCGGCGTGGGATAAAAATCCTGCACCTGCTCCGGGCGGACGCCGTGCGCCTTCAGGTACTCCGCCAGCCTGACGGCGTCGCGCAGCGTCGAGCCGGGGTGGGAGGACATCAGGTACGGAACGACGTACTGCTGCTTATCATACTGCCGGTTCAGCCGCGCGTATTTATCCATGAAGCGCTCATAGACCTCTATCGGCGGCTTGCCCATATAGCCCAGTACGTTATCGATGCAGTGCTCCGGCGCGACCTTGAGCTGACCGCTGATGTGATATTTCACAAGCTCGGCGAAAAAATCTCCGTTTTTGTCGCAGAGCATATAGTCAAAGCGGATGCCCGAGCGGACGAAGACCTTCTTAACGCCCGGTATCTGCCTGAGCTTTCGCAGCAGCGCGAGATAATCGCGATGGTCGGCGTCCAAATTGGGACACGGCTGCGGGGCAAGGCAGGCTCTGTCCGCGCACATGCCGTACTTCAGCTGCTTTGCGCAGGAGGCGTGGCGGAAGTTCGCCGTCGGGCCGCCCACGTCGTGGACATAGCCCTTGAACAGCGGGTGCTTCACGAAGCCCTCGACCTCTTTTATAACGGACTCGTGGCTGCGCGACGTGACCATGCGCCCCTGGTGGAACGCCAGCGCGCAGAAATTGCAGCCGCCGAAGCAGCCGCGATTGTGGATAACGGAAAAGCGAACCTCCTCGATGGCGGGCACGCCGCCCTGCTCCTCATACATCGGGTGATACTCACGCGTGAACGGCAGCGCGGCCAAAGCGTCCAGCTCGGCGGTGTCAAGCGGCATCGCGGGCGGGTTCACGATAACACAGCGCTCGCCATGCCTCTGGATGACGGCTCTGCCGCGAACGGGGTCATGCTCGGCATACTCCACGCGGCAGGCCTCGGCGCAGGCCGCCTTATCGCTCCTGACCTCCTCCAGCGACGGCACGGTAACGCTTGGAAAAGCGCAGACCTCCGCGCTTCCGCGGCAGACTGCCGTCCCGCGAATATCGTTCATCGTCTCGGGTTTTTCTCCGCTCTTAAGCCGCGCGGCGATTTCGCGGCAGGCGCGCTCGCCCATTCCGTAAACCAGTATATCCGCGCCCGCGTCCACTATCTCGGAGGCGCGAACCTTATCGTCCCAGTAATCGTAGTGCGCAAAGCGCCTGAGCGACGCCTCCAGCCCGCCGATGATGAGCGGCAGGCCGGGAAACGCCTCGCGCACGCGGTTTGAGTAAACCACCACGGCTCTGTCCGGCCTGAGTCCCGCTCTTTTGCCGGGACTGTAAAAATCCTCGCTGCGGCGGCGGCGCGCGGCGGTATAGTGCGCGACCATGGAGTCAAGGTTGCCCGCCGAGAGCATGCAGCCATAGCGGGGGCGGCCCATGGCGCGTATGGCCTCGGCATCGTGCCAGTCCGGCTGGGCGAGGATGGCCACTCTGAAGCCGTCAGCCTCGAGCAGGCGGCCTATAACGGGCGTGCCGAAGGACGGGTGATCCACATAGGCGTCGCCCGTTATGAGCAGAAAGTCATAATAATACCAGCCGCGAGTCTCCATATCCTCGCGGCTTACGGGTAAAAACATCTCGTTCACGTCAAAGCTATCCCTTTTTCCATAATGACCGCATCGCCCAGCGCGCCGCCCTCGCGCCGGACCTCGTGAAATCCGTACCGCCGGTAAAACTCCATTGCCTGCTTATTGGCCTGCGCCACGCGAAGCCGCAGCCGGTCGCGGCCGCGCGGACGGTAAAACGAAACGGCGTAGCCTATGAGCTGAACGGCCAGCCCCTTACGGCGAAATTCCCTGTCCATGCAGAGAAAGGCAATGTGCCCGCAGCCCTCATCCGCGCCGGAATCCGGCGCAAGCTCTATCATGCCGGCGGGTCTGCCGCGAACATATGCCTGCGCCACGCTCCGCTCCTCGGCAAGACTGCGCATCACAGCCCAGTCATAATAAACGCTCGAAAAGCCCGTGGCGCTGCCGTAGGATATCTCCCATGCCTCGCGGTAGCGGGCAAGGTAAAGCTCCCTGTTCGCCGCCACGTTGAACGGCTCTATCCGCATGCAGCGCTCGTCCGAAGCGTCCTCGCTTTTCCACCAGGTTTCGCGGCGAAAATCCGTAAGCCCGTCCGGCAGATGGGAAACGTCGTTTATGAAAACGGCCTCAGCCCTGCCGTTTTCCACCTCGAAAAGATTTACGGAGGTGTTATCGCAGTGAGGAACGCTTTCTCTGTCGCTCGCAGGTACGCCAAGGACAAGGCTCATAAACGCGCGGATGGCGCAGCCGTGGCTGACAATGGCGACCGTCCCGCCGTCACTTTCCGCGGCAATGGACATGACGGCCTCATGCATGCGCCGCTGAACGGCTTCCCAGCTCTCGCTGCCGGGAACGTGCCACCTGTCGGGCGAAAGGCTGAAGGCGCGGTACTGCTCCGTTTCGTCCGCCTCGACCTCGCCCCAGGTCTTATCCTCCCATACGCCCATGCTTATCTCGCGCAGGCGCGGATCGGTGTGCAGCGGCAGCTTTTTCGGCAGATATATTGCCCCGGCGGTGGTTCTGGCGCGGCAGAGGTCGCTTGAATACACCGCGTCGATATGAACGCCCTCAAAGCGGCGGGCGAGCGCGTCTATCTGCTTCATGCCCCGGTCGGTGACAAGACTGTCGTACTGTCCGTGGATCCGGCGGTAAAGGTTGCCCTCGGCCTCGGCGTGGCGGATGATGTAGACCCGCGTCATCCCGCTCACTCCGCCGAGCGCTCAACGCTCGTTACCGTGCCGACGACCTCGACGTCGTTCGACTTGACGTAATGCGTGCGGCCAATGCGCACCTCCTGCGTGCCGACGGTGTTGAGCAGCTTGCCGTCCTCAATGGTTCCCTCGCAGTAAAAATCCACGGTGACGTACTCGCCGTCCGGGGAGATGTGGTAAACGCTCGTCTGGTTCTGCCCGTCGCGCACCTCGATCTCGGAAACCTCGCAGGGCACGGCCTCGGCAGACTGAACGTAGCCGTCGATATAGTTGCCGTTGGAGAGCATCTGCATGGGCAGCTTTGCCGCTATCTCCTCGTACATCTCGCGGCTCATCGCGTCAACGCGGACGGTATAGCGTATCCTCTGCGCGCCCGCGTTCGGCTGTGTTTCCTCAAAGCTTATGAATTTTATGGCAAAAAACGCCACCACCGCAAGGATAACGACTATGACCACAACGTCTACGATATTGAATCTGAATTTTCTCTTTTTGTTTTCCATTTTCTTCTCCCCGGTCTTTACCGTATAAAATATTTGTTGTATAATTATCTGAACCGCCGTCGCGGTCTCCGGATTTTCATATTTTATCACATGTTTTAAGAAAAGACAATACACGGCTGCACGGACGCGCACATCACTCAGAGGGAGCGTAAGCTTATTATCCGCTGTCATTCAGAGGGAGCGCAAGCGACCGAAGAATCCCCCAAGTGGTTCCACCATGGTAACGACGCGCTTTCTCAGGCATTGCCCAGGGAACGATGACGTACTGCCCTGCCCCTCCGTGGGGGATTCCACGGGCTTCGCCCTCTGAATGACGGAGACTTCGGGTCTTCGCGTCCACGGACGCACCCCGTACCGCACTCACCACCATGCACGTCATTCAGAGGAAGCCGAAGCTTAATATTTGCTGTCATTCAGAGGGAGCGTAAGCGACCGAAGAATCCCACCGTTGGTTCCTCCACGGTAACGACATCGTACTGCCCTGCCCCTGACCGGGGGATCCCCGCTTCGCGAGGATGACGGTGGAGAGGGCAACCCTCACGCGTCCTCTGTTGGGCGTGTGCCCCTGACCATGGAATTCCACGGCCTACGGCCTCTGAATGACGGAAACTTCTGGTCTCCGCATCCACGGAAAGGGCAAAGGCCCTCGTCCACGTTATCGCGTCCACTTTACCACATCCCAACAACACCAACACACAGATGGAGGTAATCCCATTGAACATACTCACCCTTATAAGCGGCGGCGACATCGGCGGCGCCAAAACGCACGTTCTCACGCTGCTGCGTGAGCTTACGCGCACGGAGCGCGTCTGCCTCGTATGCTTTACGGAGGGCGAATTTTCCGCCGACGCGCGCGCCATGGGCATAGACACGCGCGTTATTTCAACGCACAGCATCCTCTCCGACCTCAAAGAGCTCAAAGCGCTCGCGGCAAGTGAAAGCTTTGATATTATCCACAGCCACGGCGCTCGCGGCAACTTCATGGCGGCGCTTCTCGGGCGCAGTCTCCGCGTTCCGCTGCTCACTACCGTTCACAGCGACCCGAAGCTGGATTACATGGGCCGCCCGCTCGCGCGCATTACCTACGGCCTCATAAACAGGCTCGCCCTCCGGCGCATGGACTATCTCACGGGCGTTTCCGCCTCCATGACGGAGCTGCTCATATCGCGCGGCTTCGAGCCGGACAGGCTCTTCACGATCTACAACGGCGTTGACATGGCCATCCCCGCCGAGCTGCCCACGCGCGCGGAATTTTACGCCGCGCACGGAGTGGCCTTTCCCGAGGACAGCATAAACGTCGGCATAGCGGCGCGGCTCAACCCCGTCAAGGATATGGCCACGCTCATCCGCGGCTTTGCCGAGGCGGCGAAGGCCTCGCCCCATCTGCGGCTGATGATAGCGGGCGAGGGGCCGGAGGAGGAAAATCTGCGCGCGCTGGCAAATGACCTCGGCGTTTCGGATAAGGTCGCCTTTCTCGGCTGGATAAACGATACGGACGCGTTTTATTCCGTCCTTGACATAAATACGCTCACGAGCGTTTCCGAGACCTTCCCCTACGCGCTCACGGAGGGCGCGCGCTATACGCTCGCCACGGTAAGCTCCCGCGTGGGCGGCGTGCCCGCGCTCATAGATTCCGGCGTGAACGGCCTGCTCTTCGAGCCGGGCGACTGGCAGGCTCTGGGAAAATGCCTGACGCTGCTTGCAAATAACGGGGGCATACGCCGCATAATGGCCGAACGCCTGCACGAAAAGGTCCGCGCGGAGTTTTCGCTCGAGGCCACATGCCGCACGCAGCTGGAGATATACTCCACCATTCTGCGCCGGAGCGGCGGAGCGCAGCGCAAAAACGTTCTCATCTGCGGCGCCTACGGGCGCGGAAACAGCGGGGACGAGGCCATTTTGCAGTCCATCATAAACGAGGTCCGGCAGGTTTCGCCGGACGCCGTTATCACGGCTCTTTCAAAGAACCCGAGGGAAACGCGCTACTACCACCGCGTGCGCTCCGTATACGCCTTCAACTTCTTCTCCTTTTCTCGCCTGTGCCGGAGCGCCGACCTTTACATAAACGGCGGCGGCAGCCTTATTCAGGACGTTACGAGCCGCCGCTCACTGTGGTTTTACCTTTTCACTCTGCGCTGCGCAAGGCGGCGCGGCGTGCCGACGGTGATGTACGGCTGCGGCATCGGCCCCGTCATGCGCGACTATAACCGCCGCCTCGCCGGAAAAACGATAGACTCCTGCGTGGATTTCATAACTCTGCGCGAGGACAGCTCCCTCGCGGAGCTGGAGGCCATGGGCGTCCACCGGCCGGATATCCGCCTTGCCGCCGATCCGTCGCTGCTGCTGCCCGCCGCGCCCGAGGCCGCCGTGAACAGCCTGATGCTCACGGCGGGGCTTGACCCGAAGGGCAAATACATCGGCTTCGCGCTCAGGCACTGGGAGGGCTTTTCGTCCCACGGTGCGGATTTCGCGGCGGCGGCAGACTTTGCTTACGAAAAATACGGGCTCACGCCCGTTTTCATCCCGATAAACCATCTCAAGGATGTTGCCGCGGGCGAGGAGGTGGCGCGCCTTGTAAAAGCGCCGCACTTCGTGCTCGAGTCCGCGCCGGACTCCGCGCTGACCATCGGGCTCATGTCCCGCATGAGCGCCGTTGTCTCCATGCGGCTGCACGGGCTCATATTCTCCGCCGGTCACGGCGTCCCGCTCGTGGGCGTTGTCTATGATCCGAAGGTGAGCGCGTTTCTGAAATATCTTGGCATCGAGCACTACGTCGGGCTGGACGAGATGAGCGGCGAGGCGCTCGCGCGGCTCATCTCCGCCGCCGTGGACAGCTTCTCCCCCGAGGTGCGCGAGACCGCCGTGGCGCGGCTCGTCGAGCTTGAAAAGGTGAACCGCGAGGTTCTTGCCGAGCTGCTCGAGCGCTGAATATATATCGCAGAAATGCAAGCATTTCTGCGAAGGGGATGCAGCCCGACGCGCGCACTCGCTTTGCTCGCACACTTGCGGGCTGAGAAGAGTTTTTTCCGAGGTACACGCCCCCGGAAAAAACGGGATCTGACTTTATTCCGTCATCTGCGGATGACGGAACTCTGTGAGACTGTTGCGCTGTAAACATTGCAGATACCGCTTTTTACAGACCAATACGTTCTCGATAAAATAATTTTTATCGCGGAGCTGTTTACAGGAGGCATATGAATGTTCCAGTCCGTTCGTTCCTTCGGCGTTCACGGAATACGCGGCTACGGCGTTACGGTCGAGTGCTTCGTTTCCACGGGGCTGCCGAATTTTGAAATAGTCGGCCTTGGCGACACCGCCGTCAAGGAGGCGCGCGAGCGCGTCCGCGCGGCGATAAAGACCTGCGGCTTTTCGTTCCCGGCGGGGCACATAACCGTGAATCTCGCCCCGGCGGACACGAAAAAGGGCGGCACGGTCTACGATCTGCCGGTCCTGCTGGGCATCCTTGCCGCCACGGAGAGCATCGACCCGCTCCCGGCGGACGCGGCATTTTTCGGCGAACTGTCCCTTTCCGGCGAGGTCCACGCCGTTACGGGCGCGCTGCCGATGGCGCTTGCCGCCGAGCGCGAGGGCATCAAAAAGCTTTTCGTCCCCTCGGCTAACGCCGCCGAGGCCGCCTTTGCCGAGGGCGTGACGGTCTACCCCGTGGCGCACCTTTCGCAGCTGATGGCGCATCTCTGCGGCGAGGAGCGCATACAGCCCGCCGAGGCCCCGGAATTTTCCGGGAAATACGCGGGCGCGCTGGACTTTGCCGACGTGAAGGGGCAGGAAAACGTCAAGCGCGCGCTCGAGATCTGCGCCGCAGGCTCTCATAATCTGCTCATGAGCGGCCCTCCCGGCACGGGCACAAGCATGCTCGCACGCCGCC
>CAKTED010000046.1 GCA_934546725.1 uncultured Oscillospiraceae bacterium
CCGGGCGGACGAACGGCTGACGGCGGAGCTTCAGGAAGCGCTGGAGCAGCAGGCGGTGCTGCGAAGCGTGGCAGACGCCGACGAGACGGCGAGGCGCTTCGATTCCTGCCAGGGGATCTGGCTCAGGGCACGGGAAACACTGCGGAAATTTTCCGTGGGTGGCTGGACCGGCTTTTCAATCATTGTATATATCGGCTCCGCGGCGGTTATATTGTGGGGTACGATATCAATAAAAAACGGGAGCCTGTCTATCGGCGACCTGACGGCGATTTTGCAGCTTATTGCGCTGTTCCGCGCGCCGGTGACCGGGCTTACGGGCATTCACAGCCAGCTTGCGGCGGTGGATGCGGCAAGGGAGCGGATCGGCGAGCTCTACTCGCTTCCGGACGAGGTCTGCGGCGAGGAGATACCGGCTGACGCAAGGGCGCTGGCGCTGATTTTTCAGAACGTTACATTTTCGTATTCCGGCGAGGAGCGCAGCGTTTTTGAGAATTTTTCGGCGTGGATACCGCTTGACAGGTGGAACTGCCTGACGGGCGAGTCCGGCCGGGGAAAGAGCACGCTGTACCGCCTGATACTGGCAACCTGCCGCCCTCAGAGCGGAAGCGTGATACTGGAAACGGATAAGGGCAGCTATGTCTGCTCGAAGGCGACGCGGCGATTTTTCGGCTATGTTCCGCAGACGCCTGCGCTGCTTTCGGGCACAATACGGGAAAACCTGCTCATAGCGGAACCGGACGCAGGTGAGGCGGAGCTTCGGGACGCGCTTCTGGCGGCGGACTGCGGCTTTGTTAACGAGCTGCCGAAGAAAATGGACACGGAGATTGGCGAGGAAGGCAGGGGGCTGTCGGCAGGCCAGCGGCAGCGCGTGGCGATAGCGCGAGCGATGCTCGGCGGCGCGCAGGTGCTGCTGCTTGACGAGATAACCTCCGCGCTTGACCGAGACACCGAGCTGCGCGTTTTGAAAAATCTCAGACGGCGCGTACCGGCGGCCATAGCGGCAACTCATCACCCGGAAATGCTGAGCGAGCCGGATGTGAGCAGCCTTAAGCTGAATGAACAGTAAGGGAAGTGATGCCGTTGCCTGAAAAAAGGCGAAGAGGAAAAGGGAAGGTCATAGCAGCAGTCCTGCTTTCCATACTTGCACTGATCGTGCTTGCGGCGGGCGCGCTTGCCTGGAGGTTCAGAGATGAGATAAAGGCCTACAGGATATCAAGGCAGTACAGCTCGCAGGAGCTGGAGGATCAGCTTGCGGAGAATGACAGGGCGATACAGGATGTCGCGAAGGATTCAGCGGGAATAACGGTTCGAGTGCCGACCGATGAGGAGCGCGAAGCGCTGCGCGACGGAAGCATGACCCGGGAGGAGCTGGTGGAGCGCCTTACGGAGAAGCCGGGAGCGCAGACTGGCGGAGCGGGCGCGGAGCATGAAGGCGGCCAGAACCAGGCGGCGGGCAGCCCGACACCGGATAAAACCGCGAAGCCGGAATCCACGGCTCCCACAAAGACCTCTGAGGAGACCGGGAACGCGGAGAAGCAGAAAAAATATGAAAGCGAGCTTTCGGCGCTGATAGCGAAGGTATATGTTCTGCGCGAGGAATACATCGCGGCGCTTGACGACATGGAGGCCGCCGCAAAGGCGGATTACAGGGCGCTGCCGAGCGCGCAGCGCACGGGCACGGCGATGGCATCGCTCGTCAGCTCGTATCTCGCCAAAGCGACGGAACTGGAAAAGCAGTGCGACGACAGGATGGACGCGATCGTCGCGGAGCTGCGCACACTGATTTCGGAAAACAAAGGTGATATGAGCCTGCTCGACACCGTTGTTTATAGCTATGCAAACGAAAAAAGTCTGAGAAAAGCATGGTACATGTCAAAACTTGAGGAGAAAGGATTAATTTGAACATGAAACGTAGAATCATGAGCCTTGCACTGGCGATCATAATGTGCATTGCGCTGACCCCGTCAGCATTCGCCGCATCGATTTACAAGCTTACCCTTACCATTTCCAGCGATAACGCAGCGGACGGTACGGTTTCGTATGAAGCGCGTTATATCGCGGAGAGCACTTCGCTTTCCGCTCAGGTGGTAGCCGGTATCAACCTTCGCAAGAACGACGGCTCGCTGAGAAATGCCTTCAAATCCCCCGCGATGCGCGAGGAGATGCAGAGAGGCATTGACGCGTACAACGCGACGAAGGCAGATTCTGCCAACACTGCCTGGGGCGACTATGTCGCATCCGTGGACGCAAAGGTCACGGCGTCCGAGGACAGCATCAAGACCAATCTTAAGGACATGAGCAAAACCTTTGGCGACCAGGGCGAGGGAACCTATACTCTCCGCTTTAAAAACGAGGTTGCCGGAGACGATAAGGAGAACACCACCTATACCGTTACCATAGTTCTTGCCGAGGACACCTACAGCGGCGGCGGTACGGTCACCGTTGATAAGACCGCGACCGTTACGGTCCGCACGGCAGAGGGCGGCAGCGCCACGGCTTCCAGAACTAAGGTGACCGTTGGCGAGAAGGTGACCGTTACCCTCAAGCCTGACGCGGGCTATGCCATCAGCAGAATTGAGGTCGTGGATGCAAATGGCAGCTATATGGATACGACCTATACAGGCAACGGAGTTTATACCATTACCGTGCCCGAGGGAGGCGCGACCGTTACCCCTGTGTTCAAAAAGAAAATAGCCGATCCTGTGGATACCGGCGTTGCCGCGATGCTCACCGTCGACGACCACATCGTTTACATGGAGGGCTATGAGGACGGCGAGTTCAGACCCAATAACGACATTACCCGCGCCGAGGTCGCGCAGATATTCTATCGTCTGCTTAAGGATAAGAATATTGAAATAAGCAAAACCTTTGAGGATGTTGCCGACGACGCGTGGTATGCCGAGGCGGTAAAGACGCTGGCCTCCACCGGCATACTCAATGGAACGAGCGATACGAAGTTTGAGCCTGCCCGTGCGATAACCCGCGCGGAGTTTACGGCTGTCTGCACCCGCTTTGCAAAGGAAGCTACCGGAACGGTAACGTTCCCCGACGTTCCCGAGGATCACTGGGCATATAAGAACATCGCCACGGCGGCCGAGTACGGCTGGATAGTCGGCGATGAGAACGGAAACTTCAACCCCAACGATAATATTACCCGTGCGGAGGCCGCAACGATCGTAAACCGTATGCTTGAGCGTCTTGGCGACTTCAAGGCCATAAACAGCGGCGAGGCGAAGAAGTTCCCCGACGTTTCCGAGAGCTTCTGGGGCTACAATGAGATCGCAGAGGCTACGAGCGACCACGCGCACGATTACGACGATGAGAAGGTACACGAAATTTGGGAATGATCCGGACGGAAGTGTAAAAGCTTAAATCGTAGAAGCGCAGATAGAAAATATTAAGAGGCGGTGAGCATAAAATGAAGGGAAGAAAGATCACGAAGCAGATGCTGACGATCATGTTCCTTGACATTATAATGCTCACCGCCTCCGGCGGTCTGGCCCTCCTGGCGCGGTTTGAATTTTCTCTTGACGAGGTGCCGGAGTTTTACAGCAGGGCGTGGTTTCGCTTCCTGCCGATACAGATAGTGATAACCATCGTCGTTTTTTACCTGATGAGAATGTACCGCTATGTCTGGCGCTCCGTCAGCGCAGGGGACGCGATGGAGATGACTCTTTCCGTCATCGGAGCGGGCTGCCTTTCAACGGCTGTGAGCGTGATAATGGGGCTTGGCATGCCGAGAAGTGTCATGTTCGTTTCTCTCCTGCTGGAGGTCGTTACCCTTGTCGGAATGCGCTGCTCGCTGCGCCTGTATGATGCGTTCATGCGCAGGACGGTGGTGAGCAGAGGCGGAAAGAAACGCATAATGCTGATAGGAGCGGGAGAGGCGGCGCGCGTATTGATCCGCGAAAGCACCTCAGACTCCAATTATAACGCAAAAATATGCTGCGCCATTGACGATAACCCGCAGAAATGGGGCAGATACCTTAACGGTGTGCCGATAGTCGGCGGCCGCGACATGATCGAAAAGACGGCCAGGGTGTGGCATATCGACCAGATCATCTTTGCCATTCCCTCCATGAACGTGAAAGAGCGCAAGGAGGTACTTCAGATCTGCCAAAGAACGGGCTGCCGTGTGCGCGTTCTGCCGGAGATATATAAGATCGTGAGCGGGTCCATAAGTCTTGCCGATGCGCGCGATATACAGATGGAGGATCTGCTCGGGCGCGAACCGGTGGAGCTGAATACCGGGATGCTCGACGGCTTTCTGAGAGACAAAACCGTACTGGTGACCGGCGGAGGCGGCTCCATCGGCAGCGAGCTGTGCAGGCAGATAGCGGTTTATTCCCCCAGAAGGCTTGTGATTTTCGATATCTACGAAAACAACGCCTACGATATACAGCAGGAGCTCATCAGAGCATACGGCCGCGAGTTTCCGCTGTCTGTTGAGATCGGCTCGGTGCGCGATAAGAGCCGCGTGTGCGAGCTGTTTGATACATATCGCCCGGACGTGGTGTTTCACGCGGCGGCGCATAAGCATGTGCCGCTGATGGAGGGCTGCGCCGCCGAGGCGGTCAAAAACAACATATTCGGAACGTACCATGTGGTTCGCGCCGCTGAAAAGTACGGTGTAAGTAAATTTGTCATGATATCGACGGATAAGGCCGTTAATCCGACGAATTTCATGGGCGCGACGAAGCGCTTCTGCGAGATGATCCTTCAGAGCAGAAGCGGGGGAACGGAGTTCTGCTGCGTCCGCTTCGGTAATGTTCTGGGCTCGAACGGGTCCGTTGTGCCGCTTTTCAGGCGGCAGATAGCTGAGGGCGGGCCTGTTACGATAACGGATAAGAGGATCATACGCTATTTCATGACTATTCCCGAGGCCGCGCAGCTTGTTCTCGAGGCCGGGGCGATGGCCAGGCAGAACCAGATATTCGTGCTCGATATGGGCGAGCCCGTGAAGATACTTTCGCTCGCGGAGAACCTTATCCGCATATCCGGCCTGAAGCCGTATAAGGATATCGATATACTCGAGATAGGGCTGCGGCCGGGGGAAAAGCTGTATGAAGAGCTGCTGATGCGCAGCGAAACTCTGAGCGCTACGGAGAACAACAAAATATTCGTTGAGCAGCAGCAGAAAATAGAGCCGGAGTTTATTTTGCAGGCGCTCAAAAGGCTGGACAGCGCCATCAGCGAGCAGCGCAGCAATGATGAGCTCATAGAGCTTATGCACAGACTGGTGCCGACGTATCAGTCCGCCGAAAAGGTGAACCGTGAAGCGGAGAAAAGTGAGCCGCACATTGCCCAACAGACGGAAGCGGGGATGATAGAGCTTAAAGCGGCGCTTTAAGCTCTTTGATGTGTATTAAGCCAACAGGAGGGAGAGTGAAGCGATATGTCTACGGTTTTACTGACTGGGGGCACGGGGTTTATCGGCTCGCATACGGCGGTGGAGCTGCTGAACGCGGGCTATGACGTTGTACTGGCAGACGACCTTTCAAACAGCAGCAAGGATATCGTTGACCGGATAGAAAAAATATGCGGCAGAAGGCCGGCATTTTACCTGGCCGACGTTTCCGAGCGCGAGAGCGTGGAAAAAATTTTTTCGGATAACGTAATTGACACCGTGATACACTTCGCCGGATACAAGGCCGTGGGCGAATCAGTCAGAAAGCCGGTAATGTATTATCGCAATAACCTTGATACGACGCTGACGCTGCTTGAAGCCATGCAGCGGCACGGCGTGATGAAATTCGTGTTCAGCTCCTCGGCAACGGTTTACGGCGCCGAGGCGGACGTGCCGTATACGGAGACGGCGGCGACGGGCGGCTGCACGAATCCATATGCCTGGACGAAATACATGATAGAGCGGATTCTGCGGGACACTGCGGCAGCAGAGCCGGAGCTTTCGGTGGTGCTGCTGAGATACTTTAACCCCATCGGCGCTCATGCGAGCGGGCTTATCGGCGAAAGACCAAACGGGATACCCAATAATCTCATGCCGTATATAACGCAGGTGGCGGCCGGCAGGCTCGCGGAGCTTTCGGTTTTTGGCGACGATTATGATACGCCGGACGGCACGGGAGTGCGGGACTACATTCATGTGATGGACCTGGCGAAAGGGCATGCTGCGGCGCTTGAGTATGCTTCGCGGCATAAGGGCGTGGAGACGTTCAACCTCGGAACGGGGCGCGGCTTCAGCGTGCTCGAGGTCGTGCATGCGTTTGAACGTGCGAACGGGGTGAAGATACCGTACAGGATCGCTCCGCGCAGGGATGGCGACGTTGCCCTGAATTATGCGGATACGGAAAAGGCTGAAAGCATGCTTGGATGGCGCGCGGAGAAGAGCCTGGAGGATATGTGCCGCGATTCCTGGAGATGGCAGAAGGACTGTGAAGGATAACGGCTGCATGGGAAAACGGATATGGCTCGGCAGAAAATGAAAAAGAAGATCATTATTGCGCTTACAGTGCTGAATCTCTGCTTTATATGGGGGAATTCGGCGCTCAGACCCGAGATATCAAACGCGATAAGCGACAAGGTGACCGAAATTTTGGGCGGAGAGGTTACGGGAGGCTCGGAGGAGGCTGAGAGCAGCGCCATGACGTGGCTGACGTCAGGGCACGTCCGCAAGCTTGCGCATATGGCGGAGTTTGCCGCATTGGCAGTGCTGCTGGCGATCGGCGCCTCTGCTGCGGGCTGCCGAATGAAGGACGTATGGTCTCAGCTTCTGCTTATTGGGGTGCTTACGGCGCTTATTGACGAAACGATCCAGATATTCAGCGGACGAACGTCGGCAGTGAAGGACGTATGGATAGACTGCGGAGGCTTCGCCATCGGTACCGCGATCACGCTTCTGCTGCAATATGCCGGAAAGAGGCGAAGGGCAGGGACCGGTTCCAATTAAACGGATAAACCTTTTTGTAAGTCCCGCTAACAACAGGGAAATCGGGCTGCAGCGGCTTTGCAGGCCTCGCCGTTGTGTTTGCAAAGCGGAAGCAAAGGCGGCGACTGCAAAAAAGTCCTTCTTTTTTATGCAAAATAATAAAAAATGTGCTTGAAATTCATGGGCTTTTATGCTAAACTTCTGTTAGTAAAGCAAATCCCTACTATTTTTGAGGTTGAGTTGGAGGTCTTGCATTCATGGATATGATTAATGACAGCAAAAGAGAAAAGCAGATGAAAATTATAAATATTCTGCGTTACGCTATGCTGGCTATGATGGCGCTTGTTTTTGTAAGCTGGCTTTTGCCCTACTTTACATACGACGAAGCTGATTATGGTCTGCACAAGGGCTATAAGGCGACGAAGAGCCTGTGGGGGATCATGCTTTATCCCGCGAACTTCCTCCAGATGGAGAAGGTCATGGATATAAAGTATCTCAGCCTTAAGCATCTCCACGTCGTTGTCATGATGACGATATTCGGCATTATCGGCATTATCGCCTGCGCCAATAAGCGCGGCCTCGGTACCTGCCTGTTCCCGCTTGCTTTCAGCATCTACGGCATTATCGGCTACTTCACCAACGATCTGATGAACGTTTACTGCAACCATCCCGGCACCCGCATCATCCAGATCATCCTCATTGCCATTACCCTCATCGTTACCATTGCGAGCATAGTAGTTGGCGTTATGGAAATGAAGAGCAGACCCGAGGATTATTACCTCGCAGCTCCCGGTCAATAAGCCGCGGAGAGAGCCGGAAGTATAATTAAAAAAATCCGACGCCCGCTCAAACAGAGCAGCGTCGGATTTTGTGCATTTATGTACTTTCAGCGGACTATATCGTAAATAAGCCGCACGAAAAGGAGCAGGAGGACGAGGAGCATTATGCTGCGGACCCTATTTGCTCCGGTTTTTATTGCGCAGCGCGCGCCGAGGTAATTGCCGAGAATGCTGAACACCGCAGCGGGGATAACGAGGGAGAACATGACCTTGCCGTTAATGATATAAACTACCGCCGAGGCAATGTTGGAAGCGAGGTTGCCTACCTTGGCGCAGCCGGAAGCGTAGAGCAGATCCATGCCGAGCACCATGGAGAAGGCGAGGATCATAAAGGTCCCCGTTCCGGGGCCGACGAGACCGTCATAGCAGCCGATAACGAGTCCGATAAGCGCGCAGAGCAGGCGGTCGACGACCTTGCCGCGGGAGCGCAGGCTCCCTTCGGGGCGGTCGGTATTGCGCCTGATCATCATGATAACGGCGACGACGGGCAGCGCGCAGAGAATGACGAGCTTCAATGCGTCGCCGCTCAGCATCAGCGCAATACGCGTGCCGATGAATGAACCGGCGAGAGCGCCGACTGCGGAAAAGACGGCAAGATCGAGCCATATCCTGCCGCTTTTTATGAACTTTCCAGACGCCGTAAGAGAGCCGATGCCGCTGACGACCTTGTTCGTTCCGGCGGCGAGGTGCGGCGGAAGACCCATAACGAGATAGGCCGGGAGCGATATGAGGCCGCCGCCTCCGGCTATGGAGTCGACAAAGCCCGCGAGGAAAACGAGCGGGCAGATCGCAAGGCAGAACTTTAAAAGTTCGGGCATGAAAACACTTCCGTTCGGTAAATTATGAGCATATGCGACAGGTTAAAGGGTACCCGATTCCGCATGCAATGTCAAGGCGTTTTTACCGCAGAGGCTGGAAACGCGGAGTAAAAGGTGCTAAAATACAGATAAGCTATATTTGGAGATGAACGCTTTGCAGCTTAAATATTACAGGACCGAGTCGGTGTGCGGCGGGGTAACGCGCATCCGCTGCGCGGCGGGGGAGCTGTGCTACCTCGTGGAGGGCACGGCGCGCGCCGTGCTTATCGATACGGGCTCGGGATATCGTGGCCTTGACGAAACGGTTCAGGCAATAACGTCCCGGCCGGTGGACGTTATACTTACGCATGGCCACAGGGACCATGCGGGCGGCATTGTCCAGTTTGAGCGCGTGTATGCCGATATGGCGGACCGGGAGCTGCTGGAAATGCTTGACGACGATGAGTTTCGCCGAGGATACCCCGTTTCGCTCAAGCCGAAGGTTTTTAAGGAGCTTGGCGCGGAGGAGTTCCTGCGAACGCATGAGCCGGAGCTTATTCCAATCACCGACGGCGACGTTATGGACCTGGGGGACGACGAGCTTGAGATCTGGGAAACTCCGGGGCATACTGCCGGAAGCGTGTGTATACTTGACCACAGGCGGCGGCTGCTCTTTGTCGGCGATACGGTAATAGACTGCGCGCTGCTGGTATTCGAGCAGTCCTGCTCCGTGGAAACGTACAGGAAGAGTCTTGAACGCATAAGGTTGCGCGCGGCGGAATACGACGCCATGTACTGCGCGCATCTTGACGGGATCGTCCCGCCGGGCGGAATTGACAGCCTGCTCGAATGCTGCGGCGATATTTTGGCCGGACGGGACG